>JAAWKM010000091.1 GCA_022797375.1 Lachnospiraceae bacterium | reverse complement strand
CAAAAAACGCTGTCTAACAATCATTACAATTTCACACAAGAAAAATGCAAAAACAGCATTTTTCATTACTATTTGTGCCGTGCAAAGCACGGCATGGGAGATTTTTATGAAACGGACATGAAGTTTTACAATTTTTTCTTGATATCGCTGGAAAGAGTGCTATACTTAGAGCAAAACTATTGGAAGGAGTTATTTTAAATGATAGCACAAAAAATGGTTAAGTATGTAGAAGGAAGCTCTGTTACCCGTGCAATGTTTGAAGAAGGTAAAAAACTTGCTGCAAAGTACGGGGTTTTAAATGTATATGATTTTAGTCTTGGCAACCCAAGTACCCCGTCGCCTGCAAGTGTAAAAAAGGCAATGTCAGATATAATTAATGAAGTTAATCCTGGCAGGCTGCATGGATATATGAATAATTCAGGACATGAAGATGTACGTGAGGCCGTTGCACAGTGGCTTAATAAAAAGCATGGCACTTCTTTTTCGCAGAAAAACATTATTATGACTGTTGGTGCAGCAGGCGGTCTTAATGTAATCCTTAAATCCATTACAGACCCTGGCAGTGAAATAATTGCTTTTGCACCATATTTTAGTGAATACAATAATTATGTTGCAAATTTTGATGGCAATATGGTTGTAGTACCACCTTCTATACCTTCATTCCAGCCAGATATAAATGCTTTTGAAGCCAGAATAACAAAAAATACAAAAGCTGTTATTATTAACACACCTAACAACCCTACAGGTGTAGTTTATTCTGTAGAAACTATAAAGCAGATTGCACAGGTACTCTGTAATAAACAGGAAGAATATGGCACACAGATTTACCTGGTATCAGATGAACCATACCGCGAACTTGTATATGATGGAACAGAAGTACCTTATATTACAAAATATTATAAAAATACTATTGTATGTTATTCTTACAGTAAATCGTTATCGCTTCCAGGTGAGCGCATAGGATATCTTGTTATTCCAGATGAAGCAGATGACTTTGATAATCTCGTATGTGCTGCTAATGTAGCAACCCGTATTTTAGGTTTTGTTAATGCACCATCAATTATGCAGCTTGCCATAGCAAGATGCCTGGATGATACTACGGATATTACAGTTTATGATACAAACCGGCAGCTTCTATATAATAAGCTTTCATCTATTGGCTTTGAATGCACTAAACCCGAAGGTGCTTTTTATTTATGGGTAAAAACACCTTGCACAGATGATATGGAATTTGCCAGTAAAGCCAAAGAATTTAATCTTCTGCTTGTCCCAGGGAGTTCCTTTATGTGCAAGGGATATGTGCGCATTGCCTATTGTGTAGATACAGATATGATTAAACGTTCATTTACAGCATTTGAAAAGCTTGCTGGATGCTATAATTTAAAATAAATAAGAGACTACATATATGTATTTATGCCTGTGTGCTGCCTGGCATAAAACTAATATAACTAGTATATATCTGTTACATTGGATTTATGGTTACTATGAACAGCGGAGATGTGAATAGTAACGGTTTATGTGGTTTAATAATAAAAAGCAGCACAGAAATGAGGATTAAAATGAGAAGCTGGAAAGATAATTTACGTACTATAGAACCATATGTACCAGGTGAACAGCCAGATATTCCTGGCATGGTCAAGCTTAATACCAATGAAAACCCTTATCCGCCTTCACCTGAGGTAATACAAGCTATAAAAGAATTTGATGCAGATACATTAAGGCTCTATCCTGACCCCTCGTCCACAGTTCTTACAAATGCTATTGCAGAAACTTATAATATGAAAAAAGACCAGGTTTTTACAGGTGTTGGTTCAGATGATGTCCTGGCAATAGCATTTATGACATTTTTTAATAGTGGAATACCAGTTTTATTTCCAGATATAACTTATTCATTCTATAACGTATGGGCAGAGCTTTTTGGCATACCATATATAAGACCAGCACTAGACAGCAGTTTCAAGATAAAAGCAGAAGATTATTACCAGGAAAACGGTGGCATTGTAATAGCTAACCCAAATGCACCTACAGGTGTATGCCAGGGCATAAGTTTTTTAAGGGACATAATAGAACACAACCAGGATGTTGTGGTAATAATAGATGAAGCATATATAGATTTTTCTGGACAATCTGCCATTTCTCTTATAAAAGAGTATGATAATGTGCTTATAGTCCAGACATGTTCCAAATCAAGGTCACTTGCTGGCCTGCGTATAGGTTATGCATTAGGAAACAGTGAACTTATAAAAGCTATGGATGATGTAAGGTTTTCATTTAACAGTTATCCAATGACAAGGCTTTCTGTTGCAGCAGGTGCGGCAGCAATGCGCGATACTGCATACTTTGAAGAAACAACAAGAAAAATAATAGAAACAAGAGAATGGACAAAAAAGGAATTAAAAAGGCTTGGTTTTGCATTTCAAGATTCAGAAACAAACTTTATTTTTGCAACACACCAGTCAGCAGATGCAGATATAATTTTTAATAAATTAAGAGAGAAGCATATATTTGTAAGACACTTTAATACACCAAGAATAGACAATTATCTAAGGATTTCCATAGGAACACAAGAGGAAATGAAATATTTTATAACTGAATTAGAAAAAATAATAATAGTTTTAACAAAATAGCAGGAGAGAATTTCCAGTTATAATTCCGGGTCTGCAAGAAGACAGCAAGTTTCACATGTCCAGGCTGGTATTATTCTATGACAGAAGCGCTTTGGCCCCGCCGGCGTTTGAATCTGGTTTTTTCAGATTTTATGAAACAGACGTGAAAATTTAATAATGAATGGGTGACAGAAACAAAAAAAAGTGTTATTATATATTCTATGTGTCTAAGCATGTAATATGGAGGTTGCTTCCAGAAGCTTATACCAGAGGGCATTTAACAAGAATTACAAGATAAAATGATTATCAGGGATGGAGATTTATATGAAAAAAGTAATTACTTATGGAACTTTTGATTTGCTGCATGTAGGCCATATCAATTTATTAAGGCGTGCCAGGGAATTAGGTGATTACCTGGTTGTTGCAATTTCTACGGATGAATTTAATGCTATAAAAAATAAAAAAGCTTATTATTCTTTTGAGGACAGGAAACAAATCCTTGAAGCTGTCAAATATGTGGACAAGGTAATTCCCGAAAATACATGGGAACAGAAAATAAAAGATGTGACAGAAAATGATATAGATATATTTGTAATGGGGCATGACTGGGAAGGGAAATTTGATTTCCTGAAAGATTACTGTGAAGTTATATACCTTCCAAGGACAGAGGGCATATCTACAACAAAGATTAAAAGTGATTTAGGGCTTAAACAGCCAGACTAAAAATGCCAGATGGTTTATGGCATAATGTTATGGAATATAGTTGTAACAGTCCAGCCATCGTCAATATTATGTGGGTATCATGCTTGCATGGATGAACGCATAATGCAGACGACAGACCAGACGCCCATAAAGCCTCAGACAGAGGCAGCTTTAGCAGCGTATAGCCTTCAGTGCAGGTGGCCTGCTGCTTAAATAATGGGTGTGGGCTGGACTGTTACATATAATTCCGGAAAGGGATTTCAAGATGTTTATTAGTAAAATTAAGAACAAGGCAGTAAGCGGAGCGCATGTCTTGGTTAATAATTTAAGAAGAATAATAGGAAGAGCTCCTAAAATGAAATTTTTCTATGGAAGTTACTACAAACATTGTGATGTTATAGAAAACCGCATACTGTTTGAATCTTTTCATGGTACAACAATATCGGACTCTCCTTTTTATATATTAAAAGAATTGCTTTCGCGTCCTGATGCTGCTAATTATGAAATATATTATAGCAGCAATACTGACGATTACGAAACACACAAAAAGTTTATTGAGGCTAATAATATTCCAGTTAAACTTGTGTGTATTTCATCATACAAGTACCTTAAAGTGCTTGCAACAGCTAAATATCTTATTAATAACAGTTCTTTTCCTGTATATTTTATAAAGAAGGATGAACAAGTATATTTACAGACATGGCATGGCACTCCGCTTAAAACCCTTGGAAAACAGATGCGCAAAGGCATAGAGTCCATGTATAATGTCCAGCATAATTTTTTACAGGCAACATACCTTATGCATCCTAATGAATTTACTAAAAATGCAATTATGGAGGATTATAACCTTAATGCACTGTATACAGGTAAGGTTGCTTTAAGTGGTTATCCAAGGAACAGTATTTTTATGGATAAGGAGAAAGCGGCAGAAGTACGTAAAAAACTTGGACTTAGTGATAAAACTGTATATGCATATATGCCTACATGGCGTGGCACAAGCAACCATTCTGTAAAATATGACTCGTATAGTAAAGAAATATCAGGAATGATGAAATACCTTGATGACAGGATGAAAGACAGCCAGGTTTTGTATGTTAATTTCCACCCTATACTTAAAAATGCCATACAGCTTGGTGAATATAAGCATATTAAAAGCTTTCCTGCCGATGTAGATAAATACGAATTTTTAAATTGCACTGATGCGTTAATAACTGATTATTCCAGTGTATTTTTTGATTATTCTGTAACAAGGAAACCTGTTATATTGTATATGTATGATTATGAACAGTATATGCAGGACCGTGGTATGTACTTAGACATAACAGAACTGCCTTTTACAAAACTGTATAATATAGAAGAACTGTCAGACTGGCTTGTTACAGAAAAAATCCTTGGTGAAAGCTATGACGATGGAAGTTATTGTGAGAAATTTATTAAATATGATTCACTTGATGCCCCTGCAAAAATGCTTGACCTTGTACTCTATGGAAAAGAGGATGGCATGGTTATTGAAGATTATTCTGGAAATATCCAGACACCAAGACGTGTTATACATCCATCAAAAGTACTTGGTAAAAGTGACCTTGAAACAATTAAAAACTTTGCACAGAAAAATGATATTGTTCAGTTTGAGAAGAAGTGGTTTAAAAAGGGCTTAAGTGCTGCATTATATGATGATTACAATGACTGCTTTGAATATGTAGTAATTACAAATACAACACCTAGGACTTATGTAGAGGAAGTTCTTAGCAAGTTTAAGGTTAAATCCGTAAAAGACAGGCTTAAAGAACGTGAACTTAAAAGGACATTTCCAAGGCTTAAAGTCCAGCCTGTTTATATAAGGCAGTTCCATGCCGCAGAAGAGGGATGCAGTGTTAATAATGCAGACAGGCATCCTGTACAGTCAGTTCTTAAAAGTGAAAACAATAAAATATATATTGATACAGGGTTTAAAAATACAGAGCTTATACCTGTAAGGTTTTTATTAATTGATAATAACAATGTAATAGTGTGTGTAAGGGAAACAACCAAAGAGGAACGTGCTACAAAAACCATAACAGAAGATTTTATGGAATGGAAAGAAAAACTGCTGCCTTCTGGAAGATACCTGCTTGCAGCAGAAGTTGTGGACAAATCACTTTCATCAAGGTTTATTGCATATTTCCATAACCAGGAACTTGCAAAGCTTGCGGACTCTTCTTATGAAAAGTTTGACAAGCCAGAAGGATATCTTGCACCATGTATAGTTACAGGTGTTGGAAACCCTGAATTTAGAATTGGCAAAAAATATGAACCTGGTGAAGTTGCAATAGTCCCTTATGCAAGGATGGGCAGCCGTAATTATGGGATAATGCTTTGTACTCCTGATAAAATTGTTAATGAATATACACAGGCACAAATCAGGAAAATCAAGTCCAGACGCTCTGTTTCTACAGTTTATCTTATGATGAAGAAACAGGACGGGCTTGTAATTAAAGATATTGTCCTGCGTTACAGGAGTGCTGTAAGCTATGATATTCCTGTAAAATATACAATAGATGAGAATGGCAGGTACTATTTTATAACGGCAGTAATTGATTTTGACACGCTGCCAATGCGTGAACTTTACTGGGATTTCAGGATACTGGCTGAAAAATATGGTTATGAAAATGATATAAAAGCCAAGTTCTGCGGCAATTACTGGAAATATAACTTTTACCTTACTAACAGGCAGTATTCTGCTGGTGAAGGGCATATGACATTCCCTTATTATACCAAGGGTGGTTTCCTTGCTTATCTTTACCGTCCTGATTCACCCTATGATGTGTATTCTACAAAGATTAAGGAAATGGTGGCGAGCATTATATATATACTTTCAAAACCTTTATTTAAACGCCGTAAAGTATGGCTTGTATATGAGAAATTCTGCTCTATGGCACAGGATAATGGTTATTATTTCTTTAAATATTGTATGGAGAATCTTTCAGAAGAAGAGAAAAAAGATATTTATTATGTAATTGATAAAAAGGCACCTGATTATGACAAGATTAAGACATATGATGCCCATATAATACAGTTTATGAGTTTTAAGCATATTTTATATGTCCTTGGTTCAGTTTTATATATCGCATCTGACTCAAGGACACACCTGTATGCATGGAGATGTAAAACAAGCCTTATACGTTCCAAAATTGATAAAAGGCCTATTTTCTTCCTCCAGCATGGTGTTACAGCGTTAAAGCAGGTTGCCCCGCTGTTTGGCAAGCATGGCAGCAGCCCTATGACATACTTTGCCACAACATCACAGTTTGAACAGGAAATAGTTGTAAATTACCTTGGTTATGGACGCAGTAAAGCCCCAATTACCGGATTTACACGCTGGGATGTGCTTGAAGACACTTCAACAGATGATGACAAGATTATACTTACGATGCCGACATGGCGCTCATGGCTTGAAGAAGTCAGTGATGAAGAATTTCTTGCAAGCGGTTACTACAAGAATTATTCAAGCCTCTTGCAGAGTGGACGCCTTTCAGCGTTGCTTGAAAATAATAATACAAGGATGATATTTTATATACATCCAAAGTTTGCAGGATATTTAAAGAACTTTAAGAAGACCACAGGCAATATAACACTTGTCCCTTTTGGGGAAGAGCCGCTTAATGAAATTATGAAGAAATGCCATATGTTAATTACGGATTATTCAAGTGTATGCTGGGATGTGTACTACCAGAAAAAACCTGTAATCTTTTACCAGTTTGATTATGAACAGTACAATACTGCACATGGAAGCTATATTGATATGGAAACAGAGCTTTTTGGAAGAAGAGCGGTAACAGGTGACGGGCTTTTAGAGGAGTTAGAGAAATGCATTAATTCTGGCTTCAAGTTAAACCAGAAAGAAGAGGAAGAACATCATCATTATTTTGAATATATTGATGATAAGAACAGTGAACGTACTTATATTTACCTGAAGGAAAAAGGATATTAGGACTATGTGGAAGAAACGTATATGTATTTTATTAGCTGTTATAATGGTAATAACAGGAATATTCCCTGCGGGATTTAATAATTCCATTATAAAGGTTTCTGCAGAGGAAACAGAAGAAGCAGATGCTGTTCCAGACAATGAAAATACAGAACAGCCAGTTTCAGGCCCTGCCTTGTCAGGAGCAGCATCAGAGGGGAAGCTAAGGCTTATCTTTACGACAGATATTCATGGACAGGTGGTGAACTATGACTACCAGACTGGAAAAAACCTGAACAGAGGCTTAAACAAGGTTTATACATTAATACAGGCAGCAAGGAATGAAGCAGGAAGCAGTAATTACTTTACATTTGACCTTGGTGACAGCGTAATGGATTTTAATTCTGATTATATATACAGCCAGGATACTGAGTCGCTCCAGCCTGTGTATAATGCCATGACAATGGTAAATTATGATGCTATAACACTTGGCAACCATGATTTTGACTTTGGATATGACTATATTGTAAACCAGCTTGAAATGTCAGGTCTTATGGAAAAGTGTGTGCTTTCTAATGTTTATTCAAGCATTAATGGCGACAGTATATTTGGCTCTGCTAACAAAATAATTGAAAAACAAATTAAATCAGCAGCAGGTACAGATTTAACTGTTAAGGTGGGGATAATTGGCGAAACTACCCCGGGACTGTCTACCAGGACAGAGGGGTATAAAAACAAGCTTGTTGCAGAAGATATTCTTGAAAATACACAAAAACAGGCTGCTTTGCTTAAAGAACAAGGGGCAGATATTATTATTGTGCTGGCACACTCCGGGTTTGGTACAGAAACGCCTTCTGTTAAATCCTCAGATACCGCCTATGCACTTACTAAGCTGGACAATATAGATGTTGTACTTGCAGGCCATGACCATATTGACTTTCCTGTAAATAATAAAGATGATTTACACTATACATTGCCAGGTATAGACAAAGAAACAGGGCTTGTAAATGGCAAACGCCTTGTAATGGTCAAAGACAGCTGCCGTGGTATTGGTGTTGTTGACTTAAACCTTAAAGCTGATGAAAATAATAAAATCACTATTGAGGATTCTTCTTATGAGATAAGAAAAGTTACAGAGGAGACAGAAGCAAACCAGGATATTACAGGCACAATGTCTGTATGGGATGCTAAACTTAGAGAATACTGCCAGAAAGAGGTTGGGACAATCGCAGAAGGCGGCAGGTGGGATAACTATAATTCAATTTTTGGCAGCAATGAAATTATACAAGTAGTGCATAATGCACAGATAGGATATGCATCAAACTATATTATAAATAATGCACCAGAATATAAAGATTACCCTATAGTGTCAATTGCAAGATATACAAAATATGGCTCTGACAGTGGTGCAGATTATGCTGACCTTTCAGGGACTATTGTAGAGGGCAATGCAGACTCATTCGCCAACTATCACAGATATGTATATATTTACAAGATTACTGGAAAGCAGCTTAAAGAATGGATGGAATGGAGTGCATCCATTTACCAGACAACAAATACTTCATCAGATGAAAACTGGAATAACATACTTTTGTCTGATTTTGTAAAAAAAGAACAGGGAAACTCATTAGTCCAGGAAAGTTATATTTCAGAATGGAACAGGTTTTTCCAGTTTGAAGGCATAGAGTATAAAATAGACCCTTCTGCGCCACCAAGATATGACTATGAAGGCAGTTTAATTAATGACTCATACCGTATAAAAGATGTTACAAGAAATGGTGTTCTTGTAGGAGATGAAGATACATTTGTGCTTGTAACTGATAAAATCACCCCTGGAATACAGGCAGAGGCTAATAAAGGTGTTGAAAAGCAGGTAATTTCCAAATCACATGTTATTTTACAAGATATTGTACAACAGTATCTTGCAGACAAAGCACTTCTTGGAAACCTGGAAATACCTGTAAGCCATACATGGGAACTTATACTGCCAGATAACTATAAATATATTATTGCAAGTGGCATTAATTCAGAGCAGGAGTTTCTTGCACAGGAATGGTGTGAAAAGCTTTATGGTAATCTTGCTTACACTAATTACTACAGCTGTAGAAATATTAATAATGGTGCTGTTCCTGATACAGACGCACCTGGTGTTGTGCTTTCAAGCAGCAACACCTCAGAAACCAATACTTCTGTAGATATTTCAGTTATAGCTAATGACCCGTCTGGAATTAAAGAAGTAAAGTATGTGTATGGCGTTTATGATAATGTTGCAGATGAAATATGGACATCTGCAAGCGGAGGCGCTGTAAATGCAACAGGGAGTGCATTTACAGCTGAAAAGAGCGGTGTATACTCTGTATATGTAGAGGATGGGGCAGGTAATGTTACTATAGAAAAAATTGCTGTAACTAATATCTATCCTGAAATATTATTAAAACCAGAAGTCAATAAAGTTGACAATAAAGATACTAAGATTACAGGTAAAGCTGAACCAAACCTTACACTTTGTGTTTCAGCAGGCAATAACCTGTATACAGAAAAAGTTGGTGTTGATGGTTCATTTTCCATTAAAATACCAGCACAAAAGGCTAAGAAAAAGCTTTATGTCTATGTAGAGGATAACGAAGGCAGGCAGAGCAGCAAGACCACTGTTGTAGTAAAACGTGTAGGCCCTAATTGTCCTACTGTGACAAGTGCTAAAAATAATGACATAAAAATTGCTGGCAACACTAATGATACAAATGTAAAATTATTTGCAATAATGGGCAGTAATGTTTATGTATCAAAGACACTTGGACCATCATATTACACAAAATGTAAAAAGTATGACAAGAACCTTATTATTAAAAAGGTTAATATAACAATTAAGGAAAATGGCGCATATACAATTGCAATACCAAACCAGTATTCAGGAACAGAATTTAAAGTGTTTTCAGTAGATAAACTTGGACGTGTAAGCCATGCAAGGTCTAAGAAAATTACAAAGGAAGCGCCAAACAGGGTAACATTATACCAGGCAACCAATATAGAAAGGTATGTTTATGGTTATGTACCAGGGGGTAATAAATGCACAATTGTATTAAAAACAGAGGACAGGACATATAAAGCAGTTGCTAATGAAGAAGGATATTTTACAGCTTCTGTAGGAATATTAACTGCTGGCACTGATATAACAGTACATGCTTATAAACGTTCTGGTGGTACGGCTAAAAAGGGCTATGCCAAAACTTACACTGTGGAAGATGCTAATGAACTTTATACAGAGCTGCGGGATGTACAGATACATATTGACAGGGTAACTAATAAAGACAAACAGATATCAGGCAAATGGACTGAAACTGATTCAAAAATCTATATATGTGCTGGCAACAGGGAATATGTCACAACTACAGATGAAGAAGGCAGGTACAGTGTAGATATAAAGGCACGCCTTAGTATAGGTTCGCCAGTATGTGTGCTTTCAAGAAGTACACGGGGCGGGATAAAAGGTATGCGTATATTTAAAGTAGTGCTTGGACCGCCAATAAAACCTGTAGTAACCGGGACTATAAATACTAGTACAAGATATATAAAAGTATATACAAAAGAAAACTGCGAAGTTACACTTAGAGCTGGTTCACAAAAATATGTAAAAAACTCAGGCGTATATAACAGCAGTACAAACAGATATTATTATACATTTAAGATTAACCCTGTAAAAGCAGGTGCAAAAGTATTTGCATATGCAAGGAATGACGCAGGGCGGACAGCCAGCAAGACAAAACAGGTTAAGAAAGTTAAAAAAAATAAAAATAAGAAATAAAATTTTAATGCCAAAACATAAAACAATCCAGCCATACAAGTATAATATGGCTGGATTGTTTTATAAACTATTATTTTAATATACCTTAAGCTCTTTCCAAAGCCTGTTATACAGTTCTTCTGCTTCTGGTCCAAGGTATGTGAACATTTCGCACCTTTCCAGTACATCTTCATCAGGAAATATTGCTGTATCTTCTTCTTTTTCCTCTTCATCAATATTATCCAGTACAGATTTATTAGGAGTTGAATAATAGACATATTCAAAATTCTTTTCTGCAATATCAGTACGGCAAAGAAAATCAAGAAATTTAACAGCACCATCATAATTTCCCGCACTATCAGGAATAACCCAGCTGTCCATCCATACATTAGAACCCTCTTTTGGAACTACATATGCAAGGTCTTCATTATATTCAGTGGCAAGGCTGGCCTCACCAGAATAAATAACTGCCATTGCTGCTTGTTCATTCACCATGTCATCCCTTACTTCATCTACAAGATAGGACTGTACAAGGCTTTTTTGTTTCTTTAAATCTTCAAGTGCCTTTCTTAAACTTTTTTCATCGGTTGTATTAATTGAACATCCATTAAGTATAAGTGGTGGTATAAAACTGTCGCGCACACTATTTTGCATAATTATATTATTTTTATACTTGCTGTCCCATAAATCACTCCAGCTTCCAGGAACACCATCTACAATTGTAGTATTATAAAGAATTCCTACTGTTCCCCAGAAATATGGCACAGTATATTTGTGTTCTGTATCAAAATTTTCAGAAATCTTCCAGTAGGTACTGTCAATATTTGATATATGCTCCATAACACTATAGTCAATCTCCCTTGTCTCTTTTTCTTTAATCATTTTATCAAGCATATAGTCGGAGCAGCATATTAAATCATACCTTACAGTGCCATTCTTATATTTCGTGTACATTGCTTCCGGGGTCAGGAATTCTTCATAAACAACTTTAATTCCTGTTTCCTTTTCAAACTGTTTTAATATATCCCTGTCTATATAGTCACCATAATTAAATACAACAATCTGGTTTTCTGCCTTTTCCCCTGCACTTCTGCCACAGGATGAAAACAACAGGGCAGCAGTGGTTAATACAGATACAGCCTTAATTATTAATGAATATTTATGCATTATAAAGCCACCCCGCTTTCCTCTCTCTGTTTATATAGTTTTTCGCTTCTTCTGTTAATAATGAAAAGTACAAAAAGAACTATAATAAATACAATAGTTGACAGGGCATATATTTCTGTCTGTATGCCTTTGCGGTATTCTGCATTTATCATTGTAGACATTGTATTAAGCCCGGGTGCTTTAGTAAAATATGTTACTGAGAAATCATCAAGTGACATTGTAAATGCAAGCAGAAAGCCAGACAATATGCCAGGCATTATTTCAGGAATAATTACTTTCCACATTGCATATAGATGTGATGCGCCAAGGTCAAGCGCTGCTTCATATGTGCTTAAATTTAACTGCAGTACCTTTGGCTGGACGCTTAATACAACATAAGGAATAATAAATGTTACATGGGCAACCAGCATAGTTGCAAAACTTAAATCCGCAAACCTTGTAAAAAGCAGCATAAGTGAAATTCCTGTTACAATATCAGAATTCAGTAGCGGGATTTGTGTAATCCCCATAATAAGTGATTTGGAATGTTTCTTCATATTTATCATGCCTATACATACAAGAGTCCCAAGAATTGTGGCAATAAGTGAAGCACCACCTGCAAGCAGCAATGTATTATAAAGCGCACTCATTACTATTTCATCCTGTACAAGCTCTGTATATGCCTTAAGAGTAAATCCTCCCCATACTGCTTTGTTTCTTTCGGATGCATTAAACGAAGAAATTATAAGCAGGGCAATGGGTATATACAGAAGCAGCAGTACCAGGATAAGATAAACTTTTTCTGCTGCCTTTTTAATGCTATTTACCATATTCCATGCCCTCCTTCACCTTTGTCAAAGAACTTGTATATTGCCATGCTGATAATTATAAGGCCCATAAGGGAAAGGGAAAGCCCTGAACCAAGATGTACATCTGCATATCCTGAATTAAATGCCTGCTCTATAACATTTCCTATAAGATAAACTTTATTACCTCCGAGCATATCAGCAATTACAAATTCACTCATAGATGGCACAAAGACCATTGTAATACCACTTACTATGCCAGGAAGGCTTAAAGGAAGCATAATTCTTTTTAATATAATAAAGCTTGTTGCTCCAAGGTCTTTAGCTGCATTTATAACATCTTTATCAATCTTAACAAGTGCATTATATATAGGAAGCAGCATAAAAGGAAAATAATCATATGCTGTACCCAGGATAACAGCCGCCTTTGTATTCATAAGGTAAACGGGGTTAAAACCAAATATGCCAAGCCCTTTGTTTAAAAATCCGTTATTAAGCAATATAAGACGCCACGCAAGCGTGCGAAGCATAAAATTCATCCACATAGGTAATATAAATACCATTACAATAACGCTGTTTTTATTCTTTGAATACTTGCTAAGCACCAGTGCAAGCGGGAATGAAAGCAAAAAACAGATTAATGTTACAACTAGTGACATATTTAAACTTAATAATAATGGTTTTGCATTAACATAATCAGTTATTGCAGTCACATTGCTAATAGTAAACCTGCCTTCAAACGTAGTAAATGCATTATATAAAATCAGGCATAATGGAATAATGGTAAATAAAACCATCCAGATAAGATATGGTCCGGCCAGAAGCCTTGAACCCAGTCTTTTCATTTATGCACCTCCTATTCTTCTATAAAAATTTCTTCATCTTCTGATTCAGGCTTATTCATTATCTGTATATTAAACGGGTCAATCCATAGCCCCGCCTCTGTGCCTGGTTCTACAAGCACTGTACTGTGCACAAGCCACTCAAATCCACAGGCTTCAACTTCCATTTCATAATGTACGCCTTTAAAAATAGCTGAAACAACCCTGCCATCTATAATTCCCTTTCCAGGCTTTGTAAGTACAATATCTTCTGGCCTTACAACAACATCAACAGGCTTATTGCTGCCAAAGCCTTCATCAACACACTGGAACTTTGTGCCAAGTATTTCAACAAGCTTGTCTTCAAGCATAATCCCGTTAATAATATTGCTGTCACCTATAAAATCAGCCACAAATGCGTTCTGTGGTTCATTATATATATCTTCTGGAGTGCCTATCTGTTGTATATAGCCTTTGTTCATTACTACAATTGTATCAGACATTGTAAGTGCTTCTTCCTGGTCATGTGTAACATAGATAAATGTAATACCAAGCTCATTTTTAAGGCGTATAAGTTCATACTGCATGTCCTGCCTGAGCTTTAAATCAAGTGCGCCAAGTGGTTCATCAAGAAGGAGTACACGCGGTTCATTAACAATAGCCCTTGCAATAGCAATTCTCTGCTGCTGTCCGCCGCTTAATGAATCAGGCATACGCTTTTCATAGCCATCCAGGTTTACAAGTTTTAGGGCATATTTAACTTTATCATTTATATAATTTTTTGGCTTATTTTTAATTTTAAGGCCAAATGCTATATTTTCTTCTATATTCATATGCGTAAAAAGTGCATATTTCTGGAATACGGTATTAAAGGGCCTGCCATTGGGCGGGGTATTTGTAATATCCCTTCCTTCAAAAAATACTTTGCCATTGTCAGGCGTTTCAAAACCGCCTATAATTCTAAGTGTTGTAGTTTTGCCACAGCCACTAGGTCCAAGAAGGGTAAGAAACCTGTTTTCATTCATAAACAAATCCATTTCATCTAGTATGGTTTTATCTCCATAAGATTTTGTAATTCCAGCAAGTTCAATTAATTTGTTTGCCATATCCAGCCTCCTTTATGACGTTTTATTTTCCAAAATTAATACTGTAAAGTAATTATTATACAATATGTATGGTTAATGTCAATATTTTGGAAGCAGTTTCCATGTCCGTTTTATAAAATTTGTTACTATTCACAGCTATGCTGTTCATAGTAACAAGCAGCGCTTTCAGCGCTGAAAATGCACACATTTTGCAAAAAAAGATTTTGTTCCAAAATCATGCAAAATGGCGCCATAAAAC
>JAAWKM010000090.1 GCA_022797375.1 Lachnospiraceae bacterium | reverse complement strand
AGTAATGAAAAATGCTGTTTTTGCATTTTTCTTGTGTGAAATTGTAATGATTGTTAGACAGCGTTTTTTGCTGTCTTAGAATCATTTTTCACACTATCTTTATTCTACTAAAGTTTTTTTCTGGCAATGTATTTATAAAATACATTACTTTGAATATCGTAACTATAATAATTATATTTTAAATCTAAAGAAACATCTAA
Organism: Lachnospiraceae bacterium; assembly: GCA_022797375.1. Taxonomy (GTDB): domain Bacteria; phylum Bacillota; class Clostridia; order Lachnospirales; family Lachnospiraceae; genus Butyribacter. The sequence continues at coordinate 15,052 of JAAWKM010000090.1, read as the reverse complement.
TTCTCTGTTTGCATAAGTTTCCATTGTATAACCTAAATTAAAATCCTCTTGTTTTTTAATTATTATGTCATCTTCTACAACTTCTTTTAATTCTGATAATGGATAAACCATACCTGTTATAAGCAATACAATTAACCAGCCAATTCTTGTTCTGTAATGTTTCTTTATCTTTTCACTATTAAAAATAAAATCTATTATATACATCATTAACAGAAACATAGGGACAGTACCTGCTCCCATAACTAAATCATTCCATAATCCCATTGAAAATAATGGCAATATTATAAGTACCAGGTTCACTAGATAAAACAGACAATCATTCTTATATTTCTTTCTTATTAGTAATGCATGTAAACCAAACATAAAAAAACAAAAAGCAAAATATGCAAGTATTTCATTTCCGTAATTTGTAGTATGTAATGCTATCTCTGCAGGTTTTTCCATAAATACATTTCCATAAAAATAAAATAATAATACTGTCCCTAATGATAAAAACGAAACTATATTTCCGGTACTTAAAATGTTTTTTAGATGCTTTATATCTCTGCTTTTCACTTGCATATATATAGCATAAATAATAGCTATTGGTAAAACTCCAAGAAATGACAGGCTGGCAAAAAGCAATAATGGCATTAATAATGTAACATAATGCCTAATATAGTTTTTAAAGCGGAATAGCATTGAACCAGCCAGGCATGGTACTATCCATTGTGGAAAAGCCCACATAAGAGATGCCATGTTTGACCTTAATTGTATATTAAAATTATTACCTGTAAGCCAATGTAAACTGCCACGGCAATCTAATCTGTCCCCATAAATAAAATATGCTGCTTCTTGTGCCAGCCACAAAGCTCCTGAAAAAAACAAGACGATAAATAATCCTGCAAAGATTTTCTTTTTACTATCATAAATATGTAGAAACATAACAATATTTAAAAACACTAGAAAAATACCAAAAACATTCCAGATATATTGTGCGGTTTCTGCAACATTAAATGAATTAAATACCTTTCCAGCCAGAGCTGGTACAAGATATTGTGCAATATAATATACTAACATTGATTTTTCATTGCCATTTTTATAATATACGGGCCAGGAATGTGTTACTAAATCATTTAAAACTGCATTATGCTTTCCCCAGTCAGGTTTCTGGGGAGCAAACCCTCCATAACCCATATAATATCCATATATAAATATTATTAAAATGCAAAGCAGCATTACCCATAATTGAAACTGGGATTTGCTTTTAATACTTTTCTCTATGCACAATTCATTACTATAATCTTTATAAAGCTTATATATACAAAAAACAAGACATATTGATACAATTAGTGCCCAGTAAGGTTTTGTGAATCCATACAAAAATAAAAAAACTGGTATATAGATATATAAAATTGAAGTTATTAAAATAGATTTAACCCACATTTAATCCAGCCTCCATTAATCCATATGATATTCTATAAAATCTTATTTTTTTAAATATAAAAAAACGGATTTCCCATTCCACAAAGTTGTAATTTCATATCCACTGTCCTTCATTAACTGTTCAAATACCAACACATAATCTTCATATTCCTTTATCCTGCTAATATAATAAAATTCTTCAAGTTCAAAAATTCCCATCTCTTCAAATTTTACTTTTAATTCATCATAACCTGCTGACCGTATCCACATATCTGTATTTACTATATTGTCCTGGTATTCTTCCTTATAATTATTATTATGAGTTAAATAAAATTGAAAAACTGCATCTGAATACTCATGGACTAATGTCTTTTTTTCATATGCCTTGTTTTTATACCATAAAGAAGATATCTCACGTATATCTTCTTTTAAAAATCCTCCCGAATAAGAAACCTTAACTTCAGCTGCAGTATATAAAATTAATATAATTATTAGAAATATTGAATATCCTTTAAAAATATTTATATTAGCTTTTTTCTTTAACCACCTTGAAAAAACATACATACCATAAGATAATGTAAAAACCCACAATGGTATAAAAAACAATCCATATCTTGTCCCCATATTTTCAGTACCATATGTTTCAACCCATCCATTATATCCATAAAATGAACATGCAACAGCAATATAGAAAATAATCCAGCTGGATATACAAAGGATTGCCATATGTTTTAAAGTTTTGCTTTTATTAAATAATGCAGCCAGTGTAACCAGACCTAAAAGCCCTGCCAGGGCGGGCTGGATATAATATATTATACTGTCATGTAATCCTACTGGATGAAAGTTCCAAGCTGCCTGTACTGCAATACTAATTATAAAATCAACTATAATATTGCTATTTTTAAAATATGGTGTATGTGAAACTGTAGCTGACCCCTGGTTATTCATTTGTGGTAACATAAAAAAATATATTAACGGAAACGCTGCCACAACTGCTACAATTGCAGATATTATCCCTATTTGTTTTAATACTTTAAAATCTTTTTCTTTTATACATCTTATTATTAGTGACAGATATAATACAATAACCAGAAAAGCTGCTCCATACTGGCTGTATACAGAAAGACATGCAAACAAGAAAAAACCTATATAATTTTTTATTCCCTTGTTTTTAATACACATTATATAAAAATAAATAGTCCATGAAATACAACATAACATAAGGTTATATTCTGCACACTCCAGCCCAAAACAGGCTACCGCAGTTGAAAACACATATAAACATGTTCCAAATGCTGCCCATTTATAATTTGTAATTTTATCAATACCACAAAATATCCCTATAGCTCCTAATAATGTTGTAACCACCCCTGCCATACGGAAGCCAGTTTCACTGTCAAAAAATATAAGCCATATATGCATCAGCCAGTTATATAATGGTGGCTGGTATGTACTCAAAATTCTTTCATACATGCTCGTTTTGCCAAACCCTCCAGGCACTTTTCCTGAAATAACTTTAGAAAAATAATATTCTATAGCCTCATCATACCATAATCCAGAAGCTGTCAAACTTAATATATATACTAGAAAACCTGCGAGTAAAATAACACCAAGTAAAATCCACTTTTTTTTATCTACAGAATTTATTTTCATGTTCTAATGCCCTCCCTGTATTATAAACCACTTAAAGAACGGTTTATTATAATAAAATCCCTTAGTGCATTTACTCCAATTTTAAATATTTTTTTAGATTTATAGAATTAACTCCTCCCTGCCGTTCTTTAAATGTAATTGGTATAAACTTAACTCTCATTCCACGTTTTATATACACTACTGATAGTATAATATTGGATAAATTAAAATTCCGTGGCACATATCTTAGGTTATCTTTTAAACTCTGGCTGCTCATAAGCCGGAAAGGAGTATTGGCATCTGTTACAGAACATTTAAAACAAATAAATATAACAAATTTTAATACCTTTGTGACAAATATTCTGGATAATCCATCTTTTCTATTACTTCTATTCCCTATTATCATATCAAAGTCATTTCTTTTTTCCCAAAATTTCCAAAAATCATCTGGGTCAGTCTGCCCATCTGAATCAGTTTGAAAAATAAAATCTGCATTTTTCTTTATTGCATATTTGTATCCATATAATACAGTAGCCCCATGTCCGCTATTAGGTTTAGAAAGCGGAATTAACAGCGGTTTCTCCTGTTCCCCCCCCCCTTCTTAATTTTGACATTATCTTATATGTATTATCATTACTTCCATCATCAATTATTACTAACCTGCTGCCATTACCAACTTTCTCCACAACAGGATACCACTGGTCTATAACATTAATAATATTATCCTGTTCATTATATGCTGGCATAATAATATACAACTTATCCATTATACTTTTCCTTTCTTTTTGTAAAAATCAAAACCATACCACAGTAACCAGCCATGTTTTTACAATTTATAAAACTAATATTCTGCTATAACATATCTATATTAACATTTGACATTATATAATTATATAATAATAAATGCAATATTTTTTCTTGGAAAAACACGTCTGTTTAATAAAAATTCCAGTTATCCTGTGCTGGCAGACAGACGCAAGGTTCCAGTGCCAGGGCTTAAATTTATTCCACTCCAGGAAAGCATGCCGCAGAAATGGCTTTTGCATATTACATATAGTGGTATTTCTTCCTGTTAATAAATAACAATGACTGTGATATTATAAATGCAAATACTTCTGCCACCACATTTGCACACCATATACCATCCAGCTTAAATATTAATGGAAGCAGCAGGACAGCGGCAGTCTGGAACACCAGTGTACGTAAAAATGAGACTGCTGCTGAAATAGCACCATTATTCAACGCTGTAAAAAATGAAGATGTAAAAATATTTATCCCTGCCAGGATAAATGAAAATGAAAATATCCTGAAAGCATGTCTTGTCATTTCAAAAAGCCCAGCATCATACCCAGTAAAAATCTTTGCAAGCGGATATGCAAGCACTTGTGCAAGACACATCATAATAATTCCTGCTGCAAGCATAAGCAGCCAGCTCTTTTTCAACAGGCTTTTAAGTTCTTTATGGTTTTTTGCACCATAGTTATACCCTGCTATTGGTGATGTCCCAATTGTATACCCTATAAATATTGCTATAAAAATAAACTGTATATACATAAGCACACCATAAACTGCAACACCATCTTCCCCAGCAAATTTAAGAAGCTGGAAATTATAAAGCATACTTACAAATGATGAAGATATATTTGACATAAGCTCTGAAGAACCATTTGCACATGCTTTTAATAATACCCTGGCTTCAAATTTTGTCCTGACAAGCTGCAAAAGGCTGCTGTTAGGACGCAGGAAATAAATTAATGGTATAGCACCACCAACACATTCACTTATACCTGTAGCAAATGCTGCACCTGCTACGCCCCACCTAAAAACACCTACAAACAGCGCATCAAGCGCCATATTTGTAACACCAGCAGAAACTGTTGTAATTAAGCCTAGTTCTGGCTTTTCAGCTGTTGTAAGGAATGTCTGGAACACACTCTGCAACATAAAAACTGTATTAAATGATAATGCAATCCTTCCATATATAATGCAGTCACTAAGCATTGCATCCGTTGCGCCAAGCATTATTGCTATCTGCTTTATAAAAATAACACCTGTAATAGAAAGTATAACCCCTAAAATAATTGTAAGTTTTATCATCATTGTGAAATAGCGGTTTGCATTAACTTTGTCACCTTCACCTGCCGTTTTGGCAACAAGTGCACTTCCTCCAGTACCAATCATAAAACCTATGCCACCAATTACCATAATAAATGGCATAACCAGGTTTACTGCTGCAAATGGAACTTTACCAACAAAATTAGATACAAACAGCCCGTCCACTACACCATAAATTGAAGTAAAAACCATCATTACAATTGGTGGAAAACAAAAGCGGAGTAATTTTCCTAATGTAAACCTGTCAGATAATTGTATACCCATATTAATCCCCCTTAAACAAACTTTATATTTCTTCCATGTTGTCTTTTAACAGCTTTGTAAACTTACGGAATAAACGGAAAAATTCTTCCTGTTCTTTTAAATCCAGGCCATCAATAGCTTTCTGTTCACTTGCAATAACCCTGTACATTGTCTGTTTTGCAAATTTCCAGCCTTTCTGTGTAAAATTTATATGCTTTCCATTACTGCCAGCTACTGTTTCTAATTCTACAAATCCTTCTTTTTCTAATTTTTTAAGTGCAGAATTTACAGTCTGCTTAGGCTGGCAGAATGTATCACAAACTGCACTTTGTGTAAGTTTTCCCTCTTCTTCACACATCATATACAATATCCAGAAAGCACTATCAGAAAGCCCGTTCTTTTTTGCAACCCTGCGGTATATTTCTTCGTTTTCCTTAATAATGCTGTTATATTCTGAAAGTTTCCTATTAATAATCCTGTTATTGTTATCCTCTGTATCCTGGTCTTTTCCTGCCATTTAGTGCCTCCTTTCACTTTTTATCCGAAATCGGACTTATATGGCAGTATAATATATTCATTATATTTTGTCAAACTATTTATTACAAAATCACGAAAAATTAAGGCTTTTTATTAATAATTATTCATGTACCGCAATACTAGAAATTTCTTTGTCTTTGTTGTATAATTAACTTGCATATAACCAACAGGTTATTTGTAAATAATAGACAAAAACAATAACAAGGAGGAAGTTTAATGAGACATGGATTACACAAAAAGATTTTAGCCGGTCTGATGTCTTTTGCCCTGGTTATACCATCCAGTGGTATTTTTGCCCTGGATGGCAGCCAGAAAGTGCTTGCCGCAGAAGATAAGGACACAGTACTTACTAAAATTCTGGGTGCAGAAGATATTACCTTACGGATGAAATGGAATGACAAATCAAACATTGGTGATGAACGCACAGTTACACTTTCTAATGGAAGCACAATCAAAGTAAAAGACAATGGCACTATGCGCAAGGAAATGACTGCACAGCAGCTTGCAGACACAGAAATGGGCATGGGCATTAACCTTGGCAATACTCTGGAAGCAGTACATCTTGTAGAAAACAAGAAGAACCTTTCCGGAACAGATTTTGACAAGGCATGGGATTCCCCTGAAGCTTCACATGTAATTACACGTGAATATATTGATTTATTACATAGTTATGGCATTAATACAGTACGTATCCCTGTAGCATGGTCTAATGCTGATTTAGATGATGGCAATTATAATATACGTACTGAGCTTTTTGACAGGGTTGAGGAAGTTGCCAACTATGCACTTGACAATGGTATGTATGTTATTATCAATGACCATTGGGATAACCAGTGGTGGGGACAGTTTGGTGCATGTAAGAAAGATGCTGATGGCAATAAAGTTTCAGATGAAGAAACACGTAAAGCAGCATGGACCAGATATGAGAAATACTGGACACAGATTTGTGAACGTTTTAAGGATTACTCAGACCATCTTATTTTTGAAGGTGCTAACGAGGAACTTGGTGACCGCCTTAATGATGCAATCTGTGTAAATGGCCCTGCAAAGGGATATGTTAAGCCAAATAATGCAGGCGCTGATATTGAAACAGTTACTGGTAATCTTACAACAGATGAATGCTATAAAACAACAAATGAGATTAACCAGAAGTTTGTAGATATTGTGCGTAAGTCAGGCGGCAACAACACTAACAGGCACCTGCTTATTGCCGGATATGATACAAACATTGATAAAACAGTAGATGACAGGTTTGTTATGCCAACAGATATAGCTGAAAATGGCAAGAATAAACTGTTTGTATCTGTACACTATTATACACCTTGGGATTTCTGTGGTGATAATGGCGCTGGCGACTATACTATAGCAGACCAGGAAGCAACTGCAGAAAACCTCAAGAAGCTTGAAAAGTTCTCTAATGATGGTTATGCTGTAATTATAGGTGAATGTGGTGTCTGCAACCCTTCTGGTGTTACAGGAAGTGTAACACAATGGTTTAATGATACATTTACAGAAGCAACAAAATACCATGCTGTTCCAGTTCTTTGGGATACAGGCGCTTTATTTGACCGTGAAAAACCAGCAATCGCTTATAAAGATATTGCTATTTTCTTCAATACAATAAATGACGCAAAGGGTGACACCAGTGCTGAAAGAAATACAGGCGGCACAGCAACTGCACCAGGCAGTACTGTTGCTGAAGTACCAGAATATCTTGATGGCACTTTATGGGGCAATCCTGGTATCCATGCATACCTTGCTTACCAGACAGCAACATGGGATTACCGTAACTCTTATAAGCCACAGAAAAACCTTGGCAATAATGAACACAGCTGGGAGTATGTACAGGCAGGCGGAAGTGAAGTTACTGCTGCAAATACTAAAGTAACAGACGTACATGTTACTGCTGATGGCGAATATACAGTTTCTGTTGAAGGGGTTGACCTTTCAGCTGCTAACTCTTTCAATATGCTTAGCATTGCTACAGATATTGATAAGGAACTTTATCCTGGAATTACTGTTACAGATGCTACTCTTAAAGTAGATGGCGAAGTTGTTACAGAAACACCAGTCACACCAATAGCAAAAGATGATGAAAAGTATTATAACTTTATGCTTGTTAATACATGGGGCAAAGACGCTTATCCATTAGCTGACATTAATAAAAATGAAAATCTGAAGATTCCTGCAAAAAGCATGGAAATCACTTTTAAAATTAATGGTTTAAGCACAGCACTTGCTGATGTTGCAAGTGGTGAATACATTAACCAGGAAACTGGCAAGAAGATTTCTGAATCAGCAAGCACTCCTGTTCTTAATGTACCAGGATATCTTGATGGTTCTTTATGGGGCAACCCTGGTATCCATGCATATATTGGTTTCCAGACAAGTACATGGGATTACCGTAATGCATACACACCACTGAAAAATGTATCAACTAACAACCACAGCTGGGAATATATACGTGCAGGTGGTGACGAAGTTTCTGCTGAAACTAAAGTAACAGATGCACATATTACAGCAGACGGGGAATATACAATCTCCCTTGAAGGCGTAGACCTTTCCGCTGCTAATAAGTTCCAGATGCTTAGTGTTGCTACAGATATACAGAAAGACCTCTATCCTGGAATTACTGTTACAGATGCTACCCTTAAAATAGATGGTACAGCTGTAAATGATGCACCAGTTGCCCTTATTGTAAAGAGTGATGACAAATATTATAACTTTATGTTTGTAAATGTGTATGGAAAAGATGCTTACCCATTAGCTGAAGCAAATGAGAATGAAAAAATCAAACTTCCTTCAAAGAGTATGGAAATCACTTTTAAAATTAATGGTTTAGGTACAGCACTTGCTGATATTGCAAGCGGCGAATACATCAACCAGGAAACTGGCAAAAAGATTTCTGATACAAGCACAGATGACCCGTCAACTCCAGAAGAAACACAGAAACCTTCTGAAGAAGACAGCAACAGGCTTAAAAAAGGAGCTACATTTACAGCTGGCAACTTCAAGTATAAAGTTACAAAAGCAGCTACAGACTCTACAGATGGTGTTGTTACATTAACAGGATTATCTAAGAAAGGCCTTTCTGCTAAGAAACTTAATGCTGGCGCAACTGTAGAAGGCAGTGATGAAGAAGACTATGCAGTTAAAACAATTGGCAAGAAAGCATTTGCTGGTGCAAAAGCAACAGCAATCACATTAAATAAGAATATTAAAAATATTCCTGACCTTGCATTCCAGAACTGCAAGAAGTTAAACACACTCACATTAAAAGCAAAACTTTCTAAAGTATCTAAAAATGCATTTAAAGGATGCAAGAATACAATTACTGTAAAAGGTACTTCAAGCAAAGCTAATAAAAACTTATTAAAGAAGACTTCTTATAAAAACTTTAAATAATTATAATTGCCTTTTAAAAGTTTTATAAATTTTACAGCCCCGCTGTTCCAATACAGCAGGGCTGTATTAATTATATATCTTAATAATTGACAATTACTTTTATAACAGCTATGATTAAACCCATAATCTGATTAATAACTGGAGGCAGCATATGGGACGTAGAAAAAAAGAACCAAAAAGTGCACACAGGGAAAAAATTGCTTCTGCTGCATCTGTATTATTTATGGAAAAAGGGATTTCTCCAACTTCTATGGATGATATTGCAAAGGCCGCTGGATATAGCAAAGCAACTTTATATGTATATTTTAAGAACAAAGAAGAAATTATTAGTATTCTGGTGCTGGACAGCATGAAAAAGCTTTATGGATATATATCAGCTGCATTAGAACAAAAAGAAACTACCTGGACAAAATATAATTTAATTTGCCAGGGGTTAGTCCAGTACCAGGAAGAGTTTCCTTTTTATTTTAAAATGGTACTTGATAAAATCAACATTAATTTTGAAACACAGGATTACATTCCCGAAGAAAAAGAAACTTACCAGATAGGTGAGAAAATAAATGAAAAGATAAAAGATTTTCTGGTATCTGGAATTGAAAATGGTGATTTAAAGGACAACCTGGAAATTATGCCAGTAATCTTTAATTTCTGGGGTATGTTATCAGGTATTATACAACTTGCCACCAATAAAGAAGAATATATAAAGAATTTAATGGGGTTGTCTAAAAGCCAGTTTTTAGAATATGGTTTTAATATGCTTTATTGTTCAATATCAAATAAATAAGAAATATAAACCATTACAGAAACATAACTTAGTAATATAAAATTTTTAATAATACCCCTTTTTACCATTACAGTTATACATATTGCCATGATTAACACAGAAATTACACTTACCAGCAAATTTCCTGTTAAGCCAATTTGCAATTCCACTTTTTGTAAACTTATACCAGTCTGCAAAAAAACTGAAAAGTATTTTAAATAAACAAACCCAGACAGAATATCCTGCCTGGATTTGTTCCCTGCCTGTAATAATATCCGGATTTAACCAGAACTATTATTCATAAAGCGGATATTTATCAGTTAATGATTTTACAATTTCTGCTGCCTCTGTCTTATTGCCTTCTGGGTTTTCAATAACCATTGCTATTGCCTCAGCAACTTTGTCAGCATCATCTGTTTTAAAGCCCCTTGTTGTAATTGCAGCAGTACCAAGACGTATTCCGCTTGTTACAAATGGTGACTGTGGGTCATTTGGAATTGTATTTTTATTACATGTGATATGTGCTTCATCCAGCCACTTTTCAACTTCCTTGCCTGTAAGCCCTTTATCTGCAAGGTCTACAAGCATAAGGTGGTTGTCTGTGCCACCTGATACAATTTTAATGCCCCTGTCCTGTAGTCCTTTACAAAGTGCCTGTGCATTGTCAATTATGTTTTTACCATATTCTTTAAATGAAGGGTCTAATGCTTCTTTAAAGCATACTGCTTTTGCAGCAATAACATGCATAAGAGGCCCACCCTGTATTCCAGGGAATAATGCTTTATTAAGTTTATGCTCTTCTGCAAATTCCTTGCTTGAAAGTATCATGCCGCCACGTGGCCCGCGCAGTGTCTTATGTGTAGTAGTCGTTGTAACATGTGCATAAGGTATAGGGCTTTCATGGTATCCTGATGCAACAAGCCCTGCAATATGTGCCATGTCAACCATAAGATAAGCACCAACACTGTCCGCAATCTCCCTGAAACGTTTAAAATCAATTTTACGTGCATATGCACTCGCACCTGCTATTATTAACTTAGGCCTGCTCTCTTTCGCAATGCGCTCTACTTCGTCATAATCAATAAAGCCTTCATCATTTACACCATAAGGCACGCATTTAAAATACTTGCCAGAAAGGTTTACAGGGCTTCCATGTGTAAGGTGTCCGCCATGGTCAAGGTTCATACCCATAAATGTGTCACCTGGCTCCATAAGTGCAAAGAATACAGTCATATTTGCCTGTGCACCTGAATGTGGCTGTACATTGGCATATGTGCAGCCAAAAAGTTCCATTGCCCTGTCCCTTGCAAGGTCTTCGGCAATATCAACATACTGGCATCCGCCATAGTACCTTTTACCTGGATAACCTTCTGCGTATTTATTAGTAAGGGTGCTTCCCATTGCCGCCATAACAGCTTTGCTTACAAGGTTTTCAGAAGCAATAAGTTCTATATTCTCCCTCTGCCTTCCTGTTTCCTGCTCTATAGCCTTTGCTATTTCCGGGTCAAAATTTTTAACTTCATCAAATGAATACATGTCTTTCCTCCTGTTACAGTTAATAATTTATTATAAATATAGAATACCATTATCTGGAATATATTACAATTTTACGCCTGGTCAATAGACTTGCCAATATCACTGCGCATATATTTATTATCAAATTCCACCCACTCTGTTGCTTTATACGCATTTGCCCTTGCTTCTTTAAGGTCTGTGCCTTTGGCAGTAACACCAAGTACCCTTCCTCCGTTTGTTACTATCCCATCTTCTGTCTTTTTAGTGCCTGCATGGAACACATAATAACCATCCTTGCCATCAAAATTTTCAAGTCCAGTTATAATCTTGCCTTTCTCATAATATTCCGGATAGCCATCTGATGCAAGTACAACACATACAGCAGCATTATCTTCAAAGTCCAGGTCAATCTGGTCAAGTTTCCCGTCTATACAGGCATCAATTACATCTAAAATATCATTTTTCATGCGTGGAAGGACTACCTGGGCTTCCGGGTCACCAAACCTTGCATTATATTCAAGCACACGCGGGCCATCCTCTGTCAGCATAAGCCCTGCAAAAAGTACCCCTGTAAAATCTCTTCCTTCTGCCTTCATTGCATCCATTGTTGGCTGGTAAATCTTTTCCTCACAGAACTTCTGTATTTCTTCTGTATAAAACGGGCTTGGTGAAAATGTACCCATACCTCCGGTATTAAGTCCCTGGTCACCATCCTTTGCACGTTTATGGTCCTGTGCACTTGTCATAGGCTTAATATGTGTGCCATCACAGAAACATAAAACTGATACTTCTGGTCCTGTAATAAAGTCTTCTATTACAATAGTATCCCCTGCATCACCAAACTGCTTATCAAGCATAAGCGCAGCAACACCTGCTTCTGCTTCTTGTAAATTATTACAAATAAGCACACCCTTGCCAAGTGCAAGCCCGTCTGCTTTTAATACAACAGGAAAGCTGGCATTTTCAAGATATAAAATAGCTTCTTCCGGAGATGTGAACTTCTCATAATGGCATGTAGGTATATTATATTTCTTCATAAGGTCTTTTGAAAACCCTTTTGAGCCTTCAATTATTGCAGCATTTTTGCGCGGACCGAATACCCTTAACCCTCTTGCCTCAAATACATCAACAATACCACCTACAAGCGGGTCATCCATTCCAATTATTGTAAGGTCTATCCCATTATCCTGTGCAAAATCTGCAAGCTTTTCAAATTCCATTGCAGGTATATTGACACACTCTGCAATCCCTGCTATACCTCCATTGCCTGGTGCACAATAAATCTTGTCTGCCCTCTTGCTCTTAGAAACACTATAAGCAATGGCATGCTCACGCCCGCCGCTTCCAACTATTAAAACTTTCATATTGTTTATCTGCCTCCTCTTGTTCTAGTACATGCCACAGAAATATAACATTACTATCTACAGCTATGCTGTCTGTCATAACAGACAGCACTTCCAGTGCTGGAATGCACATATTTATTTTATATGCGCAATTCCATTTTCTATATATACCCTTCCTTCACCAATTAAATTAATGGCTTCTGGAAGTATCTTCCATTCTGCCTGCTCCATTACACGTTTCTGTAATATTTCCGGGGTATCCCCCTCACATACTTCTACTGCCTTTTGCAATATAATGGGACCATGGTCAGCTTCCTCATCCACAAAATGCACTGTAGCGCCTGTTACTTTATTCCCAGCAGCAAGCACACTTTCGTGCACTTTCAGCCCATAATATCCCATACCGCAGTGTGCAGGAATAAGTGAAGGGTGTATATTAATAATACGGTTTTTGTATTCTTTAATTATCCTGCCAGGGACTACTACAAGATAACCCGCAAATACTATAAGTCCAGCATTGTATTCCCTGAATATCCCTGTCATTGCATCTGCAAAACCTTCCCTGTCTGGATAGTCCTTAGGACTGATACAAACAGCAGGAAGCCCCGCATTCCTGGCACGTTCAAGTGCAAATGCATCCTTTTTATTACTTATAACTACAGCAATCTCCGTATTCTTAATAGTTCCATCTGCAATCCTGTCTATAATTGCCTGCAGGTTAGTACCTCCACCAGAAACACATACCGCTATCTTCTGCATATTAATACCATGCCTTTCCGTCTATATACTATACTAATGTAACCCCTTTTTCACCTTCTGTTATCTCACCAACTATAAATGCGGTCTGTCCTGACGCATTTATAAGGCTTACAGCCTTATCAGCATCAGCTTCATTTATTGTAACCATCATGCCAATACCCATATTGAATGTGTTATACATTATCTCCCTCGCAATATTGCCATCTTTAGCAAGCATATTAAATATAGAAGGCACTTCATAACTGTCTGTCTTTATCTGTGCATGCACATTTTCTGGCAGCATACGTGGTATATTTTCATAAAAACCACCACCTGTAATATGGCAGCATCCTTTTACTGTAACACCGCCCTCTTTAACTGTCCTTAAGGCATTAACATATATTTTTGTAGGTTCAAGAAGCACTTCACCAAGACTTCTGCCCCCTAGTGATTCAAAAGTCCTTGAAAGATTTTCTTTATTAACATCAAACACCCTGCGCACAAGTGAAAAACCATTACTGTGTATACCTGATGACGCAATTCCAACTATAACATCACCTGGCTTTATATTTTCCCCTGTAACCATTCTTCTACGGTCTGCAATGCCAACAGCAAAGCCAGCAAGGTCATACTCATCCGCAGGATAAAAACCAGGCATTTCTGCTGTTTCACCGCCAATAAGCGCAGCCCCTGACTGCCTGCACCCTTCTGCAATGCCACTTACAATACCTGCAATTTTATCTGGTTCATTTTTCCCGCATGCTATATAATCAAGGAAAAATAACGGCTCTCCCCCAGTGCATACAATATCATTTACACACATTGCAACACAGTCAATCCCTACTGTATCATGTTTGTCCATCTCAAAGGCAATCTTTAACTTAGTTCCAACACCATCTGTACCCGACACAAGCACCGGTTCTTCCATTTTCTTAAATGGTTCCATTGAAAATGCACCTGAAAAACCGCCAATCCCTCCCAGAACTTCACTACGCATGGTACTGTCAATATGCTTTTTCATAAGTTCAACAGCTTTGTAGCCTGCTTCAATGTCAACACCTGCATTTTTGTAATCCATTACTGCCTCCATTCTGCCTGTAAGAGCGCATTTGAAAATCCATTCCCCTTGGTAAATATACAATAACAAGCACTTCCAAACATGCTCAAGGGCAATTTTAATTAAATTTTTCCAAAATCTACTTAATTGTACCATAAAGAAATCTGTTTGTCATTGAAAAAATATAATTACCACACGTCTGTTTCATAAAAATCCCCATGCCGTGCTTTGCACGGCACAAATAGTAATGAAAAATGCTGTTTTTGCATTTTTCTTGTGTGAAATTGTAATGATTGTTAG
>JAAWKM010000089.1 GCA_022797375.1 Lachnospiraceae bacterium | reverse complement strand
TAGTAATGAAAAATGCTGTTTTTGCATTTTTCTTGTGTGAAATTGTAATGATTGTCAGACAGCGTTTTTTGCTGTCTTAGAATCATTTTTCACACTAATCTCCTATAATTCATACAAAAAAGAAATAAAAACCTGATTTTAATAGAATTATAAAAATTACCATTAAAAATTCCATGCAATACATAAGATTATTTGCTTTATGTATATCATAAGGTTCTATATCCCGTATAGCATCACCAATAGATGGCTTCTTAACTAGTTTACCAAAATAATAAGCATCACCAAGAAGTTCTATATTAAGAGCACCAGCACATACTGACTCTGTCTGTCCCGAATTCGGGCTTGTACTTTTATACCTGTCCCGTACAAAAATTTTCCATGCATTTTTTGCATCATAGCCCAGAATAAAAGCTGATGTAACCATTAAGAATGCTGATATTCTTGCAGGAATAAAATTTGCAATATCATCTAGCTTTGCTGCTGCCCTCCCAAAATCAATATACTTTTCATTCTTATATCCTGCCATACTATCCATCGTATTAATGCCCTTATATAAAAACCCTGTTACAGCACCGCCAAAAAACATATAAAATAATGGTGCAATTACGCCATCAGATGAATTTTCTGCAACTGTTTCAACAGCAGCTTTTGTAATCCCCTCTGCATCAAGGTCTGTTGTATCTCTTCCCACAATCATAGAAACACTAAACCTTGCCTTTTCAATATCATTTTCTTCTAGTGCAATTTCAACTTTTGTACTTTCCGTTTTAAGCGATTTTGCTGCAAGTATCTGCCAGCACATAATACTCTCAATTACAATTCCTGCTGCCACATCCAGCCTGTACACCAGGTACAATATACATAATGGAATAACTGCACATGCACATTCCACAATAATCACCATAATTAACCCATTTCTTCTTTTTTCTTGTACAGTATTGTCTTTACAAAGCAGCTTGTCCGTGCAAAAAGCCACCAGCTTTCCTATTGCAACTACTGGATGTGGTATAGAATAAGGGTCTCCAATAATTAAATCAAGTATATATCCAGCAATAATACTTATTAATCCAGTAATACATATAAATTCCATAAAAATATGCTCCATTTTAATTTCAGAATTCTTCAGACAGACTAAATATAAATCCACTTTCCACATTTTCCAGATAACAAATATCCAGCATGCACACGTAACCATGTCCATTACCACACTGGTAATTAAAATAACTCCCCTTCCCATCACCTGCATATGCTTCCATTATAGACATTATAGTTCCCCCATGTACAATAAATGAAACAGTAGCATTTTCATTTAATATCCCTGTCTGGATAAGCCGGTGGCATATTATTAATGCTTCTTTAAAACCTGTAATACACCTTTTACAAAATAATTCCCTGTCCTCACCATCTGGAAACTTTCCCATACCACCACTGTTAATCCATTCCTGGTATTCAATATCTCCATTAAGTTCAAAGTAACTCTTGCCTTCAAACTTTCCAAAATCTATTTCCCTAAACTTGTCAATTACATACAGCCTTTTACTTAAACCTGGATAAATTATTCCCGCTGTCTGTATACATCTTTTCATCGGGCTTACAAAAACAATATCCGCTGCTGGGTAAATATCTTTATATAAATTATCTATAATTCCATTAATGCCTTCCTGGCACAACTCCTCATCAATAGAACCAATATAACGTGACTGAAGGTTACCTTCTGTTTTGCCATGCCTTATAAAAACAAGTTTCATTATTTTATAACCTGCCCTATTCCACATATTATTCTTTCAACATGTCTTGCATTTCCAGCAAGCCTGCACATAATCCTTCCATGCAGGCTGCGCCACTCCCTCTCCCTTATATCCAATGGTACTATTCCACATCCCACCTGGTCAGTTATTATAATTATATCATCTCCTGCTTCAATAAGCATTTCTATAAAATTATTAACTGTTTCTGGTTTATCTGCATAATTTCTTATAAATTCATGGAAATGATTAATAATTTTATAGCCTCCTGTATAAGTTAATGGATTTATAACTGCACCTTCTAATACACTCTCTTTACCATAACCCTTCTTTGCCAGTACATACTCTAGTTTGCCCTGGAAAGCCCCTCCTGTATATATTTCCACATTAATCCTCCACTTCACAATATTGCACAGATTACTGCACCTGCCATTTCACACAGACATAAAAACCATCCTGCCAGGTCACCTGTAATTCCACCAAATTCTTTATAAGATTTATACCTGTAATACAAAAATACAGCAAGCATGCCACAAACTATAACGGCAGCTTTTGTTCTATAGAAGTAAACCATAACCGTTGTAACTAATAAAAATTCCACCACAAGCGTTGTACATACTATATTCTTATTTGCAGATTTAGAAAATGTATAAAGCATTCCCTCTTTTTTTGCACCTTTAAATGTTACAACAGAAAAACCACTAAGAATCCTTGAAAATACAAACGTACATGCTAATAAAGGAGCTATATTATAATTAATCTCTGATAATGCACCCACATAAACAAGAATATATACTAAAAACATAATTACTGAAAATGCACCAATATGTGCATCCTTTAATATCTGTAATTTCTTATCTTGTGGCTGGTATGAGTGAAGTGCATCCATTGTATCCATATACCCATCAATATGTATGCCACCAGTAATAAAAATATTTAATATAATTACAAATGCTGCTTCCGCCAGGTTTCCAATCCCCAGTTTATTACAAATACAGAGCCAGCACCACTCCGCAGCTCCCAAAAACAGACCCACAAACGGAAAGAAACAGACTGAATATTCCATATCCTTTTCTTTCCATTCAAAATAAGGTACTGGAAGTTTTGAATAAGTTCCAAATGCTATAAGACAAGCTTTTATTACTGGCATTAAACTGCCTCCTGTTATATTTTATATATGCTATCTCTTCCATTTAATTTCTTAATGCAGTAAATTCCTTATCTGCTCTCTTTTACTTATTTTTAACTTTGTAAAAATATTTGACATATGTTTTTTAACTGTTGTCTCTGAAATATATAACTCCTCTGCAATTTCTGCATTACTCATACACTTAATAACCAGAATTGCCACCTCTGTTTCTCTTTTTGTAAGCCCTGCATCTAAAAATTGCTGCCTGCTTTCCTCTATACCAGGCAAACCACCTTGTACTTCAGTTATATTATCTTCCTCTTTACTAAAACCACTATTTAAAATTTCTTCTACTTCACTTATGCCTGTATCTTTACACTTTATTTCTTCTGGTACCTCATCATTATGTAATATTACCCATATACAAAATCCATATAACAGAGGCCTGCATGATAAAGCAGTATTTAAAAACCTTTCTTCTTCCACATAATCTGTTGACAGTACATTATAAAACAATACAAATGTCTGGATTAAGCTTGCCCATAGTGCATTTTGTCTCACAAGTTCTTTATCAATTTTAAATTTACTGTCTTTTTCCAATGATGGAATATATAAAATAACTGTACCCATAACAACTAATAAGATCTGTTTTAAATCAAATAACTTTTTTATGTCAAATCCTAAAAATATTACTACTAAACCCAGATATAAAAATACAGATATACATTTTTTCATATTAATTCTCCAGATTACCAAGCCTGCCTATTCCTGCATATATTCTGATATTTTAATTTCTATTTTTGATTCTATGGGCAATAAAAGCAGATATATTATTAATGCATAAAACAATGTAAGCATAGCAACTCCTGAACCTGATAATAAAGACCCCATACTTTCATTTTTATAACTATAAAAAACCCTGATAATTCCACAACATGTTCCCATTATGCCAGAAGCAATACATATCTTTCCTGTAAGTTTAACTGCTTCTTTAGCTTTTTTCAATTGTAACATGCTCTCTGCCTTCTTCTTTCCTAAAGCCAGTTTCAAGGCAACATTAAAATCCTTAACCAGCCCTGCTGCTGCTAATATTGGCACTATTAATACTACCAGCTGTAACATGCTTATAACATCATAATAAATCATCATGCCAGCAAAACCCTCTTCTGTAACTACATTTAATAATAATACTGAACAAATAACTCCAATTATTGCAAAGATATACATTTTAACCACTCCTTCCATATTGACACCAGACTTATAACCTGGATAAATTATAGCACTACTGCATTTATTTATCAATTTATAAATCCCTTGTATATCTCCTCAAGCCCTGCTTGTACCAGAACAGCATTTTCACATGGTTTTACATCACTTATAACCCTTATATCTGCCGTGCCATTATGGTAATGTATCTTGCTTGTTTTATAATTATCTTTAATAAAATTTATCTCTTTTATATCCTTTAAATTACATTCCCACACTTTTACTTCTGCATTATTTATTAAATTAACAGTTTCCTCATTAACTTTTATTGTTCCTTTATCCAGAATAAGCACCCTGCCAGCAATATCCTCTACGTCAGACACTATATGCGTAGCAAAAATAATAATCTTTTCTTCCGCAAAACTTGATATAAGGTTTTTAAAGCTCATTCTTTCATCAGGGTCAAGCCCTACAGTTGGTTCATCTAATATAAGTATTCCAGGATTATTAATCAATGCCTGCGCAATATTAACTCTTTGTTTCATTCCTCCTGAAAAACCTCTTAGCTTTTTATCCCTTACATCCCATAGATTAACAACTTCCAGACATCCCTTTATAACCTTTTCTTCATTTTCTATACCTTTAAGCCCTGCTATGTATTTTAAAAACATCCCAGCCGTATAATCAGGATAATATCCAGCTTTTTGCGGGACATAACCTATTTTGTCCCTGTATTCACCGCCCATTGCATAAATATCTGAACCATTGTAAGTTATGCTTCCCTTATCTGGTTTTTCAACAGTACATACCATACGCATAGTAGTTGATTTTCCTGCCCCATTTGGTCCAAGAATTCCATAAATTCCTGGTTCAAATACAATACTTAATCCATTAACTGCAGGCTTCTTTCCATAACTTTTTACTACATTATTTAGCTCTAATTTCATTATAATCCCCCATTCCTTGTAAAATATCCATGTTTTTACTTATGCATATCCAAATAAAACTTATGATGCATAATATTTCTGCCTTTTTACAATTATTGCATTAAAAATAAATATACTACACACCAATATCATAATATATATTGCTTCAATAACATAAATCCAATGCACTGTATTTCCATATATTTCTACTGGAGGACGCCTTACAATATCTAACACATTCATTGCATTAACTGGTCCAAATGACATAATATACCATGTTTTCTCTACGCCAAAAAACATAGATAATAAATCAGGACGCATTATATATAAAATGCCAAGAATTATACATACAGATACAAATGTGTTTCTTGATAAAAATGATATAAAAAGCGTAAGCAGAAGAACAACATTTATCACTATGAATGATAAAAATAACATATGCAATACTAATTCCATATAACTAGCTTTAAGTGTACTATCATGTAATATAACAGTTGCCTGTATTGCCTTATCATTTCCAGCACCTTTTGTCATAATAAACATATGGGCTATAGGTATAAATACAGTAACTATATATACTAAATTAGTTATTATAAATGCTATCTGGAATTTTGCATTTGTACATTTCTTTCTTCCATTTTTTGTACTTAAAATTATCTCATGCATCCCATACCTGTTTTCATATGAAAATATTCCTGCAAATGAAAAAACAATAAAAGCTGGAAGCAGTAATATATCACTATTTAATGCCATCAGAAAATTCTGCCATAAATCACCTGTTTCTTTTTCAGATATTATAATACCTGGCTGGTAAATTTTATATGTATTGTGTATAAAAACCTCTTTTGCAAATATTAAAAGAAAAATCCCTGCTATAACTACTTGTATTATTTTTCCTTTAAATAATTTATAGCTTTCTAATTTAAACATATTTTTATTATCCCTCCCTTTTAAACCAAACTAATCCCCATACAATAAACTACTCTGCACAATATTTATGGTTGTTCTTCAGAACTCTATAAAAAATTACAATAGTTGCTGCTAACAATATTATATATAGTATCTCTGCCATATAAAGCCATTGTACTGTAATGCCCGCCACTTTTACTGGTTCTAATCCAGCCATATGCAATCCTTCAAATATATTTACTGGTGTAATTGATACAATATGGGATATAATATTATTATCATCAAAAATAACATTCATAAGATCATTGCGTAACGCATATAATATACCAAAACTTATACACATTGATATTGCTGGATTTTTTACCTTTAATGATATAAGCAAAATAACCAGTACAATAAAATTTACAGATAAAAAAGCAAGAAATACTGCATGTATAAACATCCATAAATTATTTATATCCAATTTACTGTCCATAAGCCAGATATACAACTGTATACTGGAATTCCATCCCTGGCCTCTTATCATAAGCAATGTATTTATCAATGTTATAAGGACTATAATAAAAAATAATACATTAGTTACTATAAATGCCATCTTCAGTTTTGCTTTGCTACATTTACTGCGCCCATTTTTTGTGCTTAGCAAAATTTCCTGCATCCTGCATTCATTCTCATATGAAAATAAACCTGCAAAAGTTTTGTCTTTCTCCATCAAAATAATACGATTTATAATATGATACTTCTGTTTCATCACATACTTTTTCCATATCATCAAAAAATTTTGCAAAATTCACATCTGTATATATCCCATTATACTTTTCCATTAGTTCTAAATCTTGCTGGTAATATTCATGCGCTTTTATAAAATTAATTTCATGTAATAAAATAACTGCAAATATAACTGTTATTATTAATAATACAATTTTTCTTTTAAATAATTTATAACTCTCTAATTTTAACATTTTAATCTCACTCCTGTACTGTTTCTATATATAATCCAATTATTTTAACTCTGCCTTTTCAAATAATAATGCAGAAAAAATTATTGAAGCTATTAATGTCAATATTATAACAGCCATATACATTACATCTGAAAAGCCTTGTTCTTTAAGCCTGAACAATTCAGCCTGGTATAAATATATATACTTCAAATATGGTTCTATAGCCGGATTTTCATAAAAGCGCAAGTTTGCTTTAATAATTAACAGTAAATATGTAAAAACTATGCCCGTTGCAACTGTTGCTGTTCCATTTTTTGTACTTACTGCCAGTAAAATAATAACTGCTGCCTGTGCCATAAAACCTATAAGTGCAAATAATAACCTTGATAAAATATAACCAGCCCCATTGCCATCAGATTTAATAATAGTACCATTAAATATTGCTATAATAACAGGAACAGTTATAAACATTAAGGATAATAAAAACATTCCTGTAAGCGATACTATAAACTTTGCAAAAAATATCTTTATACGGGAGTTCCCACTCAATAGAGAAATTCCATATGTCATTCTTTTAAAACCACTGCATATAAAAATTGCTGCAAATATGCATCCAAATATCATATTGTAAAGTGTCATTTGCTGGCACGCAATAATTTCATCAAATCCAATAGCATTTGAGTTAAACAGGCCAATCCTGAAAAAATCCAGTGTTACAGCCATCCCGCCGAAAAGCAATGAAACAAACATAAGCACCTTAAATCCAACAGATTTACTTAAAATAAAAAATTCTGCATTTATTAAATTTACCATATGCATACTCCTTTTTTATCCACTCTTAATGTCACTATTTTCCTTTATTTACCAAAGACATATAATACCTTTCAAGACTTGCACCTTCTGCCTTTATCTCCTTTACATCTGCTTCATTTAAAACAAGTTCCTTTACTACTTCTTTTGTGCTTCCTGTAAAATCATAAAGATTTACCCTGCTGTCTGAGACAGTTTCAATCCTGTTATCTGGAAACATCCTTTTTAAAACCGCTGCTGTATTCTGCACATTGCCAGTACGTATAGATAAATATGGCTTACATTTTGCCATAAGCTCTTCTGAAGTAACCTGTTCAAGTATCTTTCCTTTATTTATAAAGCCATAACATGTTGCAAGCTGGTCAAGTTCACTTAAAATATGGCTTGAAATTAAAATTGTAATTCCTTGTTCTTTATTCAGCCTTTTTAAAAGTTCCCTTAACTGTAAAATCCCTTCTGGGTCAAGTCCATTTATAGGTTCATCCAGTACCAGCAGTCCAGGTCTTCCAACAAGTGCCATTGCAATGCCAAGCCTCTGTTTCATACCAAGTGAAAAATGTCCTGCCTTTTTAGAACCAGCATCTTCAAGCCCTGTAATTTTTAGTAATTCATTAATACAGCCCTTATCCTTAATCCCGTATTGCAGCCTTACACTTTCAAGATTATCTTTAGCTGTCATATTAGAATAAAATGCAGGGCCTTCAATAACTGCTCCGATATTTTTGCGCTGTATATATAGCTTTGCAGGATTTTTTTCTCCAAAAATTTCAATTTCTCCATCTGTCTGTCTTACTCTCCCTGTTAAAATACGCATAAGTGTTGTTTTGCCTGCTCCATTTCTTCCAACAAATCCATAAATATCACCCTTGCATATTTTCATATCAAGCTTATTTAAAACATTAGTTCTTTTATATCTTTTTACAACTTTTCCTGCCACAAATATTTTATCTGCCATTATTCCTCCTTCCTGCCTATTTCCAGTCTGGCTATATATCATATATTTACTTTATATACAATTCTCCTTACGAAAACAATACTTCACAAGTAGTAATATAAGTAGTAATATAAGTAGTAGTAGTAATAATAAACTAGAAGGAGGATGCAGGTAAATTGTCACATGATAAATTGTTCCTGGCACTGATGGGAGCCTATTCTTCCCATGCAGATGCAAGCAGAATAGAATTCATAAACCTTGGGCTTACAGAAGCACAGCCTAAAATCCTATATATATTAAAACGTGCAGATGGCATAATACAAAAAGACCTGGCAGAACTATGCAACATACGCCCGTCAACCCTGACAGTAATGCTATCTAAAATGGAAAAACAGAATTACATATATAAAGACCCCTGTTATGTTTCAGGAAAAAAACGTGCATACAGCATACATCTGACAGAAGAAGGCCAAGAAAAAGCAGAACAGCTTGAAAACATAGTTGAATCATTAGAAAATAAAGGATTCATGGGATTTACAACAAAAGAAAAACAAAATTTACTGGACATGCTTGGAAGAATTGAAAAAAATATGCGCAAAGCATAACCAAAAGATAATTTACATTCCTTGACATTCTATACCCATAATGATATTATCTAACTAATTAGTATACTAATTAGTTAAAGGAGGATATTTTTATGAACAAAAATTTTAAAAGAACTTGTGTTATCGCACTTGGGGTTTTATGTGCTGCTGCAACAATACATGCAGCTGAGAAAGTTAAATTAAATAAAACTTCCCTTGTGCTTGAAGAAGGCAGTTTTGCATCACTCAAAGTTACTGGAAGTAAAAAGCCAGTAAAATGGTCATCTTCTAATAAGAAAGTTGCAACAGTTTCCCAAAAAGGTAAAGTCAATGCCAAAAAGGCCGGTAACTGTAAAATAACCGCCAAAACAAATTCAAGGAAATACATATGTAAAGTAAAAGTAACTAAGAAAAATGTTGATACTACACCATCACAGACTGATATAGATAAGGAAAAAATTATGGTTAAAGAATTAATTATTAAAGAAAATAACAGGGAAATATATGGCAAAATTTATTATCCAGAAAAAGAAGGAAAATATCCTGCTGTAATTTTAAGTCATGGATATAACGGAACTAATTCAGATTTTGTAAGGGAATGTACATATTTTGCAGAAAACGGATATGTTGCATATGCATATGATTTCTGTGGAGGCTCTGCCAGGTCAAAAAGCAGTGGCAAGTCAACAGATATGACTATTTTTACAGAAAAAGAAGACTTATTAACAGTATTTAATTATATACAAAACCTTGAAAATGTTAATTCCGGACAGATGTTTTTATTTGGCGGAAGCCAGGGAGGTTTTGTCACATCCCTTGTGGCTGAAGAACTAAAAGAGAAAACTAAAGGCATGATATTATATTTCCCTGCACTTAATATTCCTGATGACTGGAGACGCAATTATCCTGAAACAGATAAAATTCCTGAAGTAACAGATTTCTGGGGATTACAGCTTGGTAAAGAATTTTTCTTATCAATACATGATTTCTATACATTTGATAATATTGGCTCTTATCCAAATGATGTACTTATTATATATGGAGACAAAGATAATATAGTACCATATGATGCAATGCTTGAAGCACAAAAAGCATATAACAGTGCAGAACTTATAGTGCTTGAAAATGAAGGACATGGTTTTTCATCAACAGGAGGTAAGAAAGCAATGGAAATGGTACTGGATTTCATGAAGAAACACTAATTTTTAAATTCTAATATAATATCTGTTGCATTTAGAAATGGGGAAATTATGGAAAAAGCAAAAATTGAGTTGCAGAATATAAGTAAAAGCTATTATTCTGAAGCGGCTGTTACACAGGCATTACGTAAAATAAACCTGACATTTGTACAAGGGGAATTTATAGCAATCACTGGTGAAAGCGGAAGTGGTAAATCTACCCTCTTAAATATTATTGGTGGCATGGACACCTTTGATGAAGGGGAAATGTTAGTAAATGGCAGGCCTACATTCCAGTATACAGAAAATGACTGGGAAGAATACAGGCGTAACCAGATAGGATATATATTCCAGGATTACAGTCTTATTGGCCATTATACTGCACTTGACAATATAACAGCCGCACTTCTTATTATGGGGAAAAGTAAAGAAGAAGCCAGTGGAACTGCTATGGAATATCTAAAAAGAGTAGGGCTTAAAGGTTATGAAACACATCCTGCAACAGAACTTTCAAGTGGCCAGAAACAAAGACTGTCTATTGCAAGAGCATTGGCCAAAAATACTGGTATTATTATTGCAGATGAACCTACAGGAAACCTTGACAGTGAAACTGGAAGACAGATTGTAGAACTTCTAAAAGAACTTTCCAAGGATAGCCTTGTAATAATGGTAACTCATAATTATTCACAGGCAGAACCTTATGTTACACGCAAAATACGTCTTCATGAGGGTACTATTGTTTCAGATGTAACTAGCAATACAGATAATACTGCTATAACTGGTACAAATACACCTGCCAGCACTGCTATACAAGAAAATAATGAGTATACATCAATCCCTTTTAAGGAAAAAATAACTAAATGCATTACCAGTTCTATAAAACATAATAAACTTGCAATGTGGTTTTCGCATCTTAATATAAAAACACAGCCTGGCAGGACAACCCTCTTTACTACATTTTTACTTATAATAAGCATAGTTTCATTCCTTTTAATTGGTGAACTTCATGTCAAGAGTGATGATATCTTCACAAAAGAATATTCAGAAGAGGCATTTCTGCGTAAAGAACCAAAAAGGATTATAGCAGAACATATTGATAATAGTGTTATTACAGAAGAAGACCTTGAAGAAATAAACGAAATACGTTATATAGAAACAACAGACCCTTGCAGCTATGCCAATGATATTAATTTCTATCTTGAAGATGGCAAAGATTATAAATTTATATATGGCCAGAAGGGAATAACTGGATTTGGACAGGGTGTATCTGATGGTGGAAAAACGGTTTCATTTCTCAACACAGAACGTTTTATGATGTCTAGTAAAAGCATTACAGAAAAAGACCTTGAAGCAGGCAGCCTGCCACAGTCAAGAAACGAAATTGTTATTTATTCAGAAGACCAAGGTATTATTGGCACAAGCCAGACTTGCTATTTTACTGCTGCAAATATATGGGATACAGATGAGTATTATAAAACGGACTTAACAATATCAGGTATATTAAAAGAAGAAACAGACCAAGTTTACTTTTCAAGTGAATTATGTAATATGCTTTCAAATAATATTAATTCTGGAGAATTTCTAATATGCTCTGAATATAATGATTTTTTAAAAGACTTTAAACAAAAACTGCCATTAATCCCTGTTATTAATGATGAACTAACAGGCAATGAAATGCGTATTTCAAAAAAGTTTTACAATAAATACCAACGTAATAACCTTATTTTAGGCAAAAATATATTCCGTTTCCGGGATTATGATAAGGACAATAATACAAGCTATGAAACCCAGGATGAAGAAGTCAGCATTTCACCAAGTAAATTTAATTCATCCTCTTCCAGCTTCTTAGAAACAAGTGAGGAATTTTATTATAAATATCTTACAGACAACAGCATCCAGGTTTCCATCTATATATCAAGTTATGCAAAAACCAGCCAGGTATTACATAGTCTCGAAAAGAAAAATTACAAAGCTGTCAGTACATATAGAGTTAGTGCTGGAAATTACCTTGAAAACCTTGTTAATGA
The DNA here is from genome assembly GCA_022797375.1 of Lachnospiraceae bacterium. GTDB lineage: Bacteria > Bacillota > Clostridia > Lachnospirales > Lachnospiraceae > Butyribacter. The sequence continues at coordinate 9,677 of JAAWKM010000089.1, read as the reverse complement.
ACGTCTAGTAATAATATGTATATGCTCACTTGGATTAGTTACACTTCTTGCTGCTGGAGTACTAATTCTCCGTTCATTGCTTAAAATACGTATAAAAGATTATTTCGTACTTAAATTTATTGGAATGGAACTTAATTCAATAAATAAAACATGTTACCATGAAATATGCCTGTATAGTATATTTGCAATGGCTTTTGCACTTATAATTATGTTTATTATAAAAATGTTTAATATTGAAATAATTTCAGAAATTATATGGTATTATACATTTGGGGCATACATGCAGTTTTTCCTGTACAATCTCCTGCTTTCTTTATTAGCGGCTAAAGCATTTAACAAAATTTTAAGAGGGAGGCTACAGGTATGATTAAAGTGAATAATCTAAATAAATACTATAATAAAGGCAAAAAAAATGAACAGCATGTATTAAATAATATTAACCTTGAATTTGGCAATACAGGGCTTATTTGTATACTTGGTGAAAGTGGTTCAGGTAAAACAACCCTCCTTAATACAATAGGCGGCATAGATGATTTTGCAGATGGTACATTACAAATTGGTGATGCTGTCCTTAAAAGCTATAAACAAAAGCAGGTTGAGCCCGTGCGTAATGACCACTTTGGATATATTTTCCAGAATTACTATCTGTTAAAAGACTACAGCGTCAGTTATAATGTTAAAATTGCCCTAAACCGTTATAACCTGTCTGAAAAAGAAAAAGAAGAACGGACAAAATATATACTTGATATGCTTGGAATGGGAAAATACAGAAATAAACCCGTTTCAAAACTTTCTGGTGGACAGCAGCAGCGTGTGTCTATAGCAAGGGCACTTGTAAAAGCTCCTGATATTATTCTTGTAGATGAACCTACTGGAAACCTTGATGAAGAAAACACAATACGCACAATGGCAATACTTAAAAAAATATCAAAAGAATGTCTTGTACTGCTTGTAACACATGAAAAAAGGATTGCAAGGTTTTTTGGGGACAGAATTATTGAAATACGTGATGGCAGGGTAATAAAGGATGAAAACAATATATCAGGTACATATGAACGTAGCGATGACTTAAATATATATCTTAAAGAGTTTGAAGAAAACAAGATTGAAGACAGTTACTCAAAGTTTAATATTTATTACAGAAAAGACGAAGCACCTCCGTCAATTAATATAAATATGGCGTGGAAGGATGGTAAACTCTATATTCAGAACCTTATGGACTATGATATTATTATGGAAGGGGAAGAAAATGGAATACAAATACTAGACACCAAACGTCCTTCACTTGAAATGGAAGAAATAGAAAATTTGTCATATGACCTTAAAAGGCTTCCATCTAAAGGCAGTGCAAAACTTCCATTTCATGAGGTATGGCGTCTTGCAATGTCAAATATACTTCTTATGGGTAAGAAACAGATATTTATCACAATAGTATTAACTGCTGCTGCCATAATGCTTTCAATTACTGCTGCCAGGTATTCAAATCTAATTTCAATAAATGAGGAAAAAATTGTTTCAACAGACTCACATATTACAAGGATAGATTTTGACAATATTTCTGTATTTAACCATGCTGACCACCTGGAAGTTCTTGATTTCACCAAAGACTACCTTAATGACAACAAATATGGATATACATTTTTCGCACCAGAAGGTTCTTTATATGTTGCTGGTGAAGGTTTTGAACAGATTAAAAATTTAAGACAAGTTATTAACCAGATTTCATATGTCCCTCTTGAATGTTTAAATAAAGACAGCATTATTTATGGCAAAATTCCAGAAAAACGCAATGAAGCAGTAATTGACCTTCAAGTGCTTAATAACCTTATGCAGTCAAAGGGCGTTGTAACAACAAGTTTTAAAAAGCCAGAAGATTTTATAGGCGCAGTATTAAAAACCTCAAGCTATAAAATTAACTTAAAGATTACAGGAATAAGCAATAACCATGAACCATCAATTTATTGTGGACAGAATATACTGCTTGGCTTTCCACAAAAAGGATACAAAATTGCAAGCCTGGATGAATTAAAAAAGGAAGATAATAAAACTTATGGCAACATACAGCTTGCAGATAATGAAATACTTATAAGAAACGGGCTGTATAATTCACTAAAACTTGAAAGTAATACAGATTACAGGATTGGTGATGATGCAGAAAACACATATAATATAACTGGTACATTTCCAGATGATATTGGTGTGGACTATGTGCTTTCGGACAAAGGATGTTTAAATATACGTAACTTAATGATTTACCAATATAAAACATGTATGTTATATTCAGATAATCCAAAGGAAACTATAAAAAGCTTAAAAGAAATTGATGCTTCACGTACAAGTATTTTTAAAATGAAACTTACAATACCACATAATGAAGAATTAAAGGCTTACCATAAAGCAAATAATGTTGATACAAATGCAAGCAGCCTTATAACTATAGTTATAGTTGTAATATCTGTAATTATGGTTTACTTCACAATTAAATCAAATGCTATATCACGAAGTGAAGAACTTACAGTATACAGCCTCCTTGGCATTTCCAAAAAAAGTATATTACAATCATATATAATTGAAATGTCACTGCTTACTTCATACACATCACTTCCAGCAGTCATTATCACAAGTGGTGTAATAAAATTTATAGGAAGTATCCCTTCACTTGGGATTAATATGATATTTCCATGGTGGGCTGTACTACTCCTTATAACAGTGATATATATTGCACATGCATTTATAAGTATAATTCCAGTATATAAAATACTTTCCAAACCTCCTGCAACACTTGCTGTTAAAGGCTAAAACATATAAATTTCCTTAAACTGCAACATAACTATACCCTGTGTGGATAAAATCCTGAAAACATTTTATCAACACAGGGTATTTATAATAATCATTCATGTAAATTACATCTCTGCATATTTACAAACTAATTCCTCAAGTTTCTGCCTGTTATCTTTAATCCATTTGTCATAAGTAGTATTCTGTCCTGATATAATCTTTCCAAGTTCTACAAGAAACTGTGGTATTACCTCAGTAATTATAGACTTCCCAAAATCTGAAAGGTTTTCTTTCCCTTGGTAAGGACATCCTCCTGTATAAATAGCAAATGCTTTCTTTGGTCCATCTGGCGACTGTTTTATAGCACCCCTGAACCCTATTTCTGCAATCTGCTGTGCCGCACAAGAAGAAGGGCATCCAGAAATATGGATTTGTGGAAGTACACCATCAGCAAAATTTTCCTTACGTACAGCATCTATACACATACCAAGAAGTTCCTGTGAATCACCTACACCAACTTGGCAAATCTGGTTTCCTATACATGCGACTGATGTCTCAAATATAGTAGAAGCACCATCTTCTGTTGCTTTCAGGACTTCTTCAGCTTCCGTGCCATTACAATTAATTATATAAAGCCCTTCTTCAGGAGTAATACGCAACTCCACATCTTCCATATCTTTTATTAAATCATAAAGTTCCCTGAACTTTGAAGGTGCAATTCTGCCTCCTGCTGGCTGGTAAAATACTGCATAAAGCCCTGTCTGTTTCTGTGCTGTTATTCTTTTGCCAGAAACTCTTGTACCATCATCTTTTTTATTAATAATATATGGTGCAGGGTTTATATCAAGTTCTTCACTTTCAAAGGCTTTATCTAATTTCTCCAGAAATGCTTTTTTAAGACCGTCAATTCCAAGAGTATCCTGTAAAAACCTTGTCCTTGACTGTGCCCTGTTAGTATAATTGCCATAACTTACAAATGTATCCACCATTGCTTTTGCATAATAAAGCACTTTTGAGGGTTCCACACCTTCAGCAGCTTTCACGCCAAGTTTATGTTTATTTCCAAGACCTCCTGCAATATAAACATCAAACTTGCCATCAGGACGTGAAACAAATCCCATATCCCTGAAAGTTGCATGTGTCTCATTTGTGGAAGAATTAGAAAAACATACTTTAAGCTTCCTTGGAAATTTTACTGCTTTAATAAAGTTCATAAGATAATCTGCCGTTTCCCTGGCGTAAGGAAGTACATCAAAATTTTCACCTTCCTGGACACCTGAAAGTGGTGATGCCATTACATTACGTGGAAAATCACCACCACCACCGCGTGAAACCATGCCAGCTTTCCATACGCTTTCTATCATCTCACATAAATCTCCAGCTTCAAGATTATGAAGCTGTATTGACTGGCATGTTGTAAGTTTTGCCAGGCTTATATTATATTTCTCACATAACTCTGCTATAAATTTTAACTTGTCCTTTGTAACTTGTCCTCCAGCAAGACGCAGCCTTAACATATGCTTTTCACCGCCACGCTGGGCATAACTTCCAAAACCTCCTGAAAAACCTTTATATTCCGCTACCGTCATTTCCTTATTATGAAATTTCATTGTCTTCTCTTTAAATTCTTCCAAATCAGGTACAAACTCTTCTAAAAAATTCTTTGCCATATACATCCCCCTTTATGCCACTATAAAAAACTAAGCTTATTATATATCATATCCATATTTTTTTAAATAGTACATAAAAGAGAAAATAAAAAAATTTATATATATCCTCTAAGTGAAGCAGATTGTGCAAGCCTTGACGGCTGTACCTTATATATTGCCCTGGTTATAATTTCAGACAAAGTTATAGTCAGTATAAAGAATAAAGCAATTATTCCAATTCCCTGTAATAATGTAAAATTATATGGTGCAAATATAAAACTAACCGCTGCATTCATAAGAACTGTAGCCGCACAAAACAGTACCATTGAAACTACAAAAAACTTATAAGCAAATACCATATATAATACTATTATAAAATATTCCATACCTGCAACTACAAGTTCTTTACCCATATTCCCAGCAAACTGGCTTATATTATCTGCCTGTATAATCCTTACAATAAGTAATAATCCAACTGAATATACAAAGGATGATATATTTATTATACGCTGTAAGCCCATGTAAAATTCCCTGTATTTTGGTGAAGATTTAATAACGTTAGAATATGTAAGTGTACTTCCTGTTTGTAAGAAAAACAGAAAACTACAATAAATAAATATACATATTGATGGAACTTTATAAATATCCACATATATAATACTAAAAATTCCTAATAACATAAAAACAAATGAACATATTATGTTTAATCTGAATTGGTAGCCATATTTAATAAGTTTTAAATTTTTAATCATAATATCCCTCCTTCACAACCCTGAATAAAATATTTATATGAATTGCTATTAACAGCAGGCTTGATATAAATAAAATTATGCTTGTTACAACAAAACTGTTTTTATCCAGTATAAATATGCTAAAAAACATATAGAGTATTACTATTATAAGTGTTATAAAGTTATAAGCAGCTGAAAAATCAAAAAACCTTAAAATAAAAAGTGCAGCAGTTATAAAGAAGTAAACAGAAAATAATAAATAAATAGTTAATTTTAATGGAATTTTTAAAACTGCTGCTGGTACGCAAATTATTAATAATACACTGGACATCCTTCTTATCACATCTGACAGGAATGCAGATTTTAATAATTGTGTGTACTTTACCGACGTTTTTAAATATTCATTCTTGCCACTCTCTTTTCTGGCATACCCTGCGAATACAAAAAAATCAGCCAGGCATTCTACCGCAATAGTAACTGATGCTGCTGTTAAAGCCAGTATAAAATTTCCATCAAAAAATATATTTTCTACATACAATATTGTCCATACTGTTATAGGATACACAAGATATAATAAAAACCTGAATTTCTTATCTGGAAAAAACATATGATAACTTTCTATATAATTTTTCATAAGCAGCTCCTTTCCCATTTCTTTTTATATAAGTTGTGTATACTTTTTCATAACAGCAATACTAATCTGTGAAAGTTCTGGAACTTCCCTTGATATATTTAACCCTGCCAGTTTGTCAATATTTTCTGCAAGGCACATCCCCTCAAATCCATAATTACTTTTCTGGAAACTAAATAAAATCTTCTCCGCCTTATCTGCATCTTCATTATCACCTTTGACAAGAATATACTTTTCCTTTAAGTCCTCAACAAAACCCTGCTCTGCTACTTTTCCTTTTTCCATTATTATTGCATAATCTGTTACATTCTCCATATCTGTAATATTATGTGTTGAAAAAAGCACACTGTTCCCGCCATTGCCCTGTTCGATATATTCCCTTATCATCTGGCAGAGTTTGTCACGCATAAGCGGGTCAAGTGGTGAAGCAGGTTCATCAAGCAAAAGCATTTTTGTCTCCCTGGCAAATACATTTGCAAGTACAACCTTCATTTTCATTCCATCCGAAAGTTTATTAAAACCTTTATTCTGTTTTTTTATTCCAGAAACCTGTATCCCTAATGATTGGCAGATTTCATAAAATTTATCCTTATTAAACTTCTCAAATAAAAGTTCACTTGCATCTGCAATTTGTGCTATTGTCCAATGTGGCATAAAATAATTGCCTGGTCCAGTATATCCAATACTTTCGCGTATAACCTTTTCTCTCTTTTCACCATTAAAATAATCTATAGTACCTTTATAATCAAGACGTATGCCCGCAAGTATATTTATAAATGTACTTTTTCCTGCACCATTTTCACCAATAAGTGCTGTTGCAAAGCCCTTTGGAATATCTAATGATGGGATATCTAATGCAAAATTTTTAAATTTCTTAGATAAATTATTAATGCTTATTACATTGCTTTTATACATATTCCACCTCATTTCTGCGCCACTTTTTACACATAATTCCAGTTTGTGGCAAGCAGCACACAGACACAAACCTTATAAGCAAAAAAATGCTGCTTTTGCATTTTCCAAGTGTGTTAACAGTTCTCTGGTAATGTACTCTGGTGTGCATCACCGTTTTTAAAATTTTTTATACACTTATCCACTTTCCTCTGTTTCAATTAACATCTTCAGAATATCTATAAGCTCACTATCTGGCACATTAGCAATTCTTGCCGCTGATATAGCATTTAATAAATGCTCCTCCATCTTCCTTATATGCTGCTCCTTTAGCATTTCACTATCCTGTGCATTAACATAATAGCCTTTACCCTGTACAGCCGTTACAAGCCCATTTTTCTCAAGCTCCTCATATGCTTTCATAGTAGTAATAACACTAATTCTTAAGTCCTTTGCCAACCCCCTGATTGATGGAAGAAATTCACCCTGTTTGAACTTCCCAGCCAGAATATCCTCCTTAAACTGTCCAGCTATCTGCTGGTATATAGGAACTCCTGAATTTTGCATTATCCTCAAATATCTTCACCTGCCTTAGTAATAATTATATGTAAGATAAACTGTTTATATGTTATATATACACTATAAACAATTATTTGTCAATACCAAATAATAAAATTATATGTCTGTATGTTACTATTCAGCTTTATGGCTTAATAGTAACATAGCAGTGCTTTCAGCACTGGTTATGTACACATTTTGCACAAAAAATGTGCAAAATGGCACTGTAAAACTCATATTTTTATGGAAAGATGAACTGTTACATCTGTTTGATAAAGTTTCCATAATATACTAAATTGATGATAATTTATAATTACCCTGTTTTACATAATGGAAACTTTACGTCCAGCCATCAATAAAAGATAACTGTAAGATATATTGTTTTCGCAATTCCAGATATAAGAATTTATAACATAAACTTAGATAAATTTATCTCAATAAATAAAAAACAGGTTATAGAATTAAATTCTATAACCTTCCATTTATTTCATATCCGTATTTCCCTGTGGTCTACACAAGTTGAAAATACTATAAGGGTCTTTGTACGTCCATACCGTTGCAATTCACCTATAAACTGGTCTAATTCATCTGTACTTGGAAACAGCACTTCAAGTAACATTGAATAATCTCCTGTAACACAATTACATTCAATAACATTTTTACATTCTCTAATATATGGATAAAATTCTTCTTTATCAACAGGTGACACTTCAAGGTTAATAAACGCCTTAATATGGTATCCAAGTTTTACAGGATTAACATATGCATGGAATCCTTGTATATATCCATTATATAAAAGATTTTCAATTCTTACCGAAACAGCAGGTGAAGATAAGAAAACCTTTTCTGCAATCTCCTTTAAAGACATTCTTGCATTTTCCTGCAGCATCGTTATAATTTGTTTATCAATATTATCAAGTTCATTATTCTTCATACTATACCCCTCCCTATAAACACTATACTAAACACTATTTTCATTATAGTCTGTTTCTTTATGACAAGCAAGGGATAAAATATTTAACCTCATTAAGTAAGCCCTTAAAAAACACTTTCCCCAACCAGTGGGCTATGTTTACAAGAGCTTGTTTATTCTGGCAGGAGTCCATACCCTTGCCGGAATAAGCAAAGTATCAATTAAATTGTTTTGCCAGAAGGCAAGTAACGAAGCAGATTTCAGATATCATTTGACTAAAATTATTAATGTTTTTTTGCAGAAATTAAATCATAACTTTCTGCTATCATTCTTTTTATATCATTATCAGGTATACTTCCATCAAGAATTATTGTATTCCAGTGTTCTTTATTCTGATGGTAGCCTGGCTGTACCGACTTATATGTACTTCTCCAGAAATCCCTCCACTGGGTATCTGATTTAACATTAACACACATATAACCATTTCTGGCATATGTCCATGCAAATGCTTTTTTATTACCTTTATATCTTAATAATACCCAGTTATCATCACGAAATGGCGTATCTACATATACGTCATCAAATGACAAACCATATTCTATTATTTCTTCCCTTTGTTCCATAATACCTATTTCTCCTATAAAGTAAAAAAATCCAGTAATATATGTTACTGGATTTAAATGAGACACGGGGGAGTCGAACCCCCGACAACTTGATTAAAAGTCAAGTGCTCTACCAACTGAGCTAGTATCCCATCATATCTGTCTTTAACAGATACAATGCCCAGAGCCGGAATCGAACCAGCGACACGAGGATTTTCAGTCCTCTGCTCTACCAACTGAGCTATCTGGGCATTAGATATTTACGCAAATACCTAATGAATGGCGGGGACAGGATTTGAACCTATGACCTTCGGGTTATGAGCCCGACGAGCTTCCTAGCTGCTCCACCCCGCGTTAAATAATAACTCTTTAATATTATATCCAAGCCAGACTATAAATAGAACAACTTGCTTTATCTTATGTTAAATGGATGGAGAAGGATTCGAACCTTCGAAGGCGAAGCCAACAGATTTACAGTCTGCCCCCTTTGGCCGCTCGGGAATCCATCCATAAGCCGATGATCGGACTCGAACCGATAACCTGCTGATTACAAATCAGCTGCTCTGCCAATTGAGCCACATCGGCACGTCAATTATCACCAGTAATAATTAAACTAATTTATCTAAATGGGACCTACAGGGCTCGAACCTGTGACCCTCTGCTTGTAAGGCAGATGCTCTCCCAGCTGAGCTAAGATCCCATCTAAACGACCCAAACGGGACTCGAACCCGTGACCTCCGCCGTGACAGGGCGGCGCTCTAACCAACTGAGCCACTGGGCCATCTAAAAGTACCTGGATAATTAATCTTTAATTAAATGATACTCTCAAAACTGTATACTGGTTATTACAGACTTTCCTTAATTATGCAAGCTTTTTTAACCATCTTTGGTCAAGCCCGCGGTCTATTAGTGACAGCCAGCTCA
>JAAWKM010000088.1 GCA_022797375.1 Lachnospiraceae bacterium | reverse complement strand
CACAGACCGCTGCAAAAACAGTGTCTGTTGTCTGAGGCTTTGTGGAGTGACAGCTTTCGCAGTCCAGTAAAAGATATATACATTCCTGCAAACAAGCTTACGGAATGATATATCTTTTACTGGACTGTGAATAGTAACGAACTGTTACATTATATATTGCAATATTGTAAAACTCAATAGATTTAACAGAACAGATATGTTATAATTATACAAAAAATTACAGAGCAGAACGGAGGATTTATATGGCAAATAACTATAATATCTTTGAAACTGTGGACTTTAATTCAGACTTATGGGAAAAGCTTCATGGCGCATATGGGAACATACTTGAAGACATTATACCACTAACAGTTAATGAACCAGAAGTTCCAGAAAATGAGAAATCATTTTATGCAGATTATGAAAGTGATTATATGATTGCGTTTGATAATATCTGCTGTACATTGTCCCACCAGATGAGTTTCTACCATGCATCTTATATTGCACTTCCTTACCTTGCTAATGCATTTAATTACTGGTACCAAAAAGATGATTTTATAATGCAGGTCCTTTTTTTAAATAATATTGGTATAATTGTTTCAACAGATATCCCATATAACACAGAATATTACAATGACATAAGGGAAAACCTGCCTGCAAATGTTATGGAAAGTTACCAGGAAAGCATACTGTTTTTTAAGGAAAAAGCTAAAGAACTCCTGTTAAATAAACTTGATATGTTCAAACAGTTCAGGCAAATTGATATAACTTATATTTTTATATCACTTCTGGCATTTATTGGCAAAAGGGAACACGCCTTTGTCCTTATGCTTGGTAATTTTGACCAGTGCCTTATTTCCTGTAAAAACTGTGGTTTATATACAGAGGACATTGAACTTGATGATGATTATATAAATAACACAGACCACCAGGAATTAAATGAATTAATTACACCAGCAGGTCCTGTTACCGGGCAATGGGATAAAAAATCATTTGATGATACATATGTCTGGCTCAGTAATATATTGCAGCTTTGTGGCAATGATAATGATGCTGCTAAACTGTCTTATTTCTATGGTACATTCAACTGCCCTGACTGTGGTACAAAGCAAGGCCCTGTAATAGATTTATATATGCTTGCACTTTCAGAAGAATAACCACTGGTTCAATTGTTGTATTTAAACACTTGCTGTATTTATGCACCTGCTGCAATTTTATATATGGCAACAGGTGCATTTTCAGTCTTCACTTCCGCTACCATGGTATGAAAGTACAATCTCCAGAAGCCTTATCAGCTCTTCTGTATCTTTCCGCCCAAGTATTTTAAAAAGCCCCTGGTATTCATTTCTTATATATTCCCTTTTCTGGCAGGCTTCTTTCCTGCCGCTTTCTGTAATGCACACAACTACGCGCCGCCTGTCCTGTTCACTTTTCTGGCGTTTTATAAAACCCTTGGCCTCAAGGCTGTTAAGTATATCTGTCATACGCCCTGGCACAACATGAAGCTGTTCTGTAAGGACACCTGCGCTTATTTTGTCCTGTACATACATAAGGTAACGCAGTACCCCATACTCTCCCCTTATGCTGTCAAGCACTGTCCTGTTCATCTTCCTGTTCAGAAACTCTGCTAACAGGTTATATAATTCCTCACCTAAATTTTCATCACTTTTATCCATAAGAAATAACCACGTCTTTCATAGTATTTTATGCCTAATCAGTATATTGTGCATGTATGCTGATAAATTTATTATAATTATTTACAAATGCAGCTACCACATCAGGGTCAAAATGGCTTCCGCTGTCTTTTGTAATAATATCATATGCTGTATTATCAGAAAATGCTGTCTTATAAGGACGCTTGCTTACAAGTGCGTCAAATACATCTGCAAGCGCAACAATGCGGCTTTCAAGCGCTATTTCCGTACCCTTAATTCCAAGGTACCCTTTACCATTCCATTTTTCATGGTGCTGCAACGCAATTATCCTTGCAGTCTGCATAATCCTGCCAGGCGAATTATGAAGCAGTTTCTCCCCTTCTGTTACATGCGTTTTAATAACCTCAAATTCATCATCTGTAAGCTTTCCTGGTTTCTCAAGAATTGAGGATGGTATATTTATTTTTCCTATATCATGCATCATAGATGCCACACGTATTGTGTCAACTTCTTCTGGTGTATATCCCATAGCTTCCGCAAGTACCCTTGTATATTCTGAAACCCTTTTTACATGCATTCCTGTAAACTCTGATTTAGCCTCAACAATTTCCGCAAGCGATTGTATCGTCTGTTCTGATAAAGTATTGAGCTGCTGGTGCATGCTTATAAGCTCCATCCTGCTTTTAATAGTGCCCAGGATATTATCAAGCGTTATTATAAATTCATACAGGCATTCATAACAAATATCTGTGCCATTATAATCTATTGTTATAATTCCTAAGTTTTCATCCATTACATTAAGAGGGATTAACAGCATATCTGTAAAATTCCTGTTAAAGTCACTTCTCCTGCACAATATGCCACTATACTGTACAGGCGCAAATGGTGTAAGACATTCCCTGTCCGATATCTGGTTTAAAAGTACCAGCTGCCTGCCTGCATCCATACCAGAGTTATAATAGAACATTTCCACAAGCTTTGACTCTATAAAAAGATTCAGTGTCAGAATCCCAGGCCCCCATAAATAACCAGGCAGCAGGTTTGCAAGTGTTTCCAGTGTACAGTCAACATTAATAAATGAATTAAATTCGTGTATTGCATGATTATAGTTATGTTCATTTTCAGAAGTTATAAAAAGCTGCTCAAGTTTCTGGTCATTCTTATGCTGGTCATTTTTAATACATCCACAGGACTCTGTAAATACCGGGGTTGTTGGTATGATTACTGTTTTATCACTCCAGTTTCCACCAGCAGTTATCTCTTCTATTGTATCCATTATACACTTGCTGCTGTATACCGGGTCATATATTGCACTTGTAAGAAGAGGTATATGGTATTCCCTTTCAAGTATGCCTCCTAATCCCGTAACAATAATATCCTCTGGAATTTTTATATTGTTTTTTAAAAGATAGCTGCATACAGCAATCGCCATAGCATCGTTGGCACATACAATTGCATCTGGAATATTATCCCTGTCTTTTAAAAACCTGGCTGTCTCCCTTGTGGCTGGCTCTGCCCAGAAATCCCCATATCCAATCCTGTCTTCTTCAACTGGTATATTAAATTCATTAAGTATATTTCTATATATTCTGGTTCTTGACTCTGAAACCTCATTGCCACGTAATCCTGCCATAAAATTAATCTTTCTGCACCCATGCACTGTAATTAAATGGCGTATAATCTCCCCAAGTGCTGCTTCTGAATTATATTTGATATTGCAACACCCTCTAAGCGGCTGTTTAATGCAGACAACTGGCACACCTGCATCTGCTGCACGCCTGGCAAGTTCCTCCTGTACAGTCTGGTCTTTTATCATTTCAGTAAACATAACCAGGCAGCATATGTTTTTAAAATCCACAAGGTTAAAAATACGCTTCTGGGCATTATCATTCCTTGTATGGTGGTACAAATCTGACAGAGTTGCAAATATTTGTATATAATAACCACGCTTTCCTGCCTCTTCTGAAATAGCAGAAAGAACACTGTGCACAGAGGGCTTATGTATACTAGTCACACATATCCCTATTACATTATTCTCAATCATGAATACTATTCTCCTGTGTACTGTTACTATGCTGCTATACATACACAACACCAGGTAAGGAACGGATATATAAAAGCAACGGGTAACAGTTATATAATATCTAAACTTAATTATTCCTATTAGATACAATAGCATAAATATCATATTATAACAATTATAAAATTACTAAAAACTAGTGGAAAAAGTATTTTATAGTTAATATTTACAGCCAGTCCAGTCCGGGGATTTTTGGTATGTTTTATGCCAAAAATACTTGTTACTATAAACAGCAGAGCTGTGAATAGTAACATTTTATAATGCAAATCCATTAAAATATCCATAATATAAAGCATTAAGAAATTTTTACTATTTCATCCATATTTCCATTTCCATTAAAATTCTTATACCGTTTGGTTTTATATACTTTTTTCGTGATAAACAGACCACTAAAATGTATATTTGTCCTACATTTCAATAACCCTTGTTGCAATTTTTTCCTGGAAACGTATATCATGTTCAACTAATATCATAGACGGGTTAAATTTTAACAACAGCTCCTCTAATTGCATCCTTGTAAAAATATCAATATAGTTTAACGGTTCATCCCATATATAAAGATGTGCTGGTGTCATAAGGCTTGATGCTATAAGGACTTTCTTTTTCTGGCCTTCCGAATAATCTTCAAACGGCTTAACAAACTGGACACGTTCTAAATCAAGCTGCCTTAACAGGGCACAAAACAAGCTTTCATCTAAACCTTTCTTTATACAGAATTCTTTTATATCCCCTTTTAAGAAGCTTGTATCCTGGTTAATATATGAAATTATAATTCCTGCCCCTGTACTAATCTGCCCATTGCTAATAATGCCATAATCCTGTTTATTACTGGCACTGAGAATTGCTTTTATTAAACTTGTTTTACCACATCCATTTTTACCATGTAAAAATACTCTTTCACCGCGTTCCAGTTTAAAGTTAAAATCTTTAAACAATGGTTTTCCCTCTGTGTAACCCATTGTAAAATCTTTTGCATACACAAGTGTTTCCTTATGGTATACAAGCGGGTTTATTTTAAGTTCTACAGGGTTTTCTATATCTTCCAGAAGTCCTTCCTTTGCTTTTATCTCCTTTTCTATTCTTTGTTCATATTGTTTAACACGCTTTTGCATTTTTTTGGTTTTAGCACCAATATAAGCTCTTGTTCCCATTGAACGGTCATGTTCTTTTATTGGGTCATAACCAATCTTAGTACTTTCATTTTTATTTGCCCAGTTGCGGCACTGCTTTACAGATTTTTCAAGAGATGAAATTTCGTGTAAATGCTTTTTATTTTCCATTCTCGAAAAATTATCTTTCTTAATTTTATTTTCCCACCAGCTTGAGAAATTGCCACTTTGTATTTCAATTGATTTACGGTTAAGTACAAGTACATGGTCTGTACATGCATCAAGCAAATCCCTGTCATGTGATACCAGGATAAACCCTTTTTTCTGGCATAAATACTTTTTAACAGTTTCCCTTGCATCATGGTCCAGATGGTCTGTTGGCTCATCTACAAGCAGAAAATCATTTTCTTCGGAAAAAAGAAGTGCCAGCATTACCTTTGTACGTTCTCCATTGCTTAAAGAGGCAAACGGACGGTACAATACTTCAGCTGTAATATCTAATTTATCCAGCTCACAAATAACCCTCCATTCTTCACATCCAGGCTTTAATTCCCCAATAAATTCTGAAGCACACATTCCAAGCATGTTATTACTAATTTTATATGGAAAATAATCTGTTGGCACTGGCACATTAATACTCCCTTTATATTCATATTTTCCTTGGAGCAGGTTTAAAAATGTTGTCTTTCCTTTGCCATTTCTGCCAATAAATGCCAGCTTCCATTCTGTATCAATTGAAAATGAAACATCTTCAAATACGTTATCAAAACTTCCTTCATAATAAAATGTAAGATTTGATACATTTATCATTGCCATATATACCAGCCTCCCCTAATAATTAATAAATAAAAAGAACCACTGTTGCCAAGTGGTTCTGGTTTCCCATTATTAATCCCCTGATATAATATAAATTATAATTTATATTATTATATATCTGGTATTTTCCGTCCAAAAAAGAGGGGTTATGAGAAACATAATCCACTTTTGGCAACATGAATAAACAGTAAGCCTAAAGACTTCTGTTACTGAAATAAATATCATGTTTCAAAAGCAAACTATCTTCTCATCCTTCCACCTCTTTCATTAATTTCTAATTTACATTGGATTATAGCATACCATGTGGTTATATGCAAGCCTTTTTAATAAAATCTTCCATCTCATAAAAATCTTCCATGCCGTGCTTTGCACGGCACAAATAGTAATGAAACCTGCTGTCTGCTGGCAAAATGAATAATATAACTGGAAACTGTTAATTTTATTATCCTGGGTTTTATTATAAATTTGCAATGGCAGGTTCCATATATTATAGAACCTCATTTATTACATTTGCTGCCATATAAATAATGCCGCAGTATCTCCCGTTTGTCCGAATAATTTAGCACACAATAAAATTTCCAGTTATAATTACAGTTCTGCCAGAAAACAGCAGGTTTCATGTGCCCAGGCTGTTTATTCCATGACAGGTGCACTTTAACCCCGCCGGCATTTAAGCCCCTGTGCAGAAGAAACATATAAGTTCTTTTTGGAACACAGGGGCTTTATGTGCCGCTGCGTGGGTTAACGTAGCGGAAGCGCGCCCTGGAGTGGAATAAACAGCCTGGCACTGGAAAACCTGCGTCCGTCTGCCAGCACAAGATAACTGGAAATTTTAGCACCCACATCCACAGCCAACACCATTTTTACGGCTATGTTTCTTTTTCCCTGTTAATGATGTTCCACATTGGCATCCTGCTCCGTTTTTACATCCGCAGCCACAGCCTGCGCCATTTTTATTATGTTTCTTTTTTATTCTGGATGAATCCCTGATAATTTTCATAACTATACCCCCTCCTTTCTTAATTTCTATGCCCTTATAAATATGAAAACCCTGTTATATATTTAAAGGGATTAAACCCTGCCTATATACATAATTTGTTACTATAAAATGTTTTGCAATTCTATAGTAATTAAACCATATGTAAATATAAAACATAAATAAGTACCTGTATATAGGCAGTTTTAGAATTACAATATTTTTAATTATAATATTTTGCCTGTGTATTATAATATCTGGCATATGCGCCCTGCTGTTCTAACAGTTCCTGGTGCACTCCGCTTTCACATAGTTTTCCATCTTTTATAAATAAAATTTCATCCGCCAGCACTGCTGAACTTAGCCTGTGGGAAATGTAAATTACAATTTTATCTTTAGATATTTGCTGGAAAGACTTAAAAAGTTCATCTTCTGCTACAGGGTCAAGTGCAGAAGATGGTTCATCCAGTACCAGTATTCCTGGTTTATGGAAAATTGCCCTGGCAAATGCAAGTTTCTGGCTCTCCCCTCCTGAAAGTACAACACCATCTTTATAAAATATCTTTCCAAGGCCCGCGTCAATCCCTTTATTAAGGGATTTTACCTTTTTCCAAAGCCCTGCTGCCTGTAATGCCTCTTTAATTTCTCTATTAACTTTGTTATCCCTGGTATCTTTACTATTATATTTATCCAGGGCTACATTTTCACCTATTGTAAATGCAAAATATTTAAAATCCTGGAACACTATACTAAAAAGGCTTTTATAATCTTTGTCATTAAAACTGCTTACAGGCATTCCATTTAAATATATACCACCACTGCACGGTTTGTATAAATTGCTTAAAAGATGCACTAGCGTAGACTTTCCCGCACCATTTCCACCAACAATTACATATACCTTTCCCTGTTCAAATGTATAGCTGAAATCTTCTATTGCAAGCTTATCCATATCTTTATACTTGAAATTTACATGTGACATTGAAAGGGTTAATGGCTTCTTTATGGCTTTATCAAAGTTTTCCTTATATAAACTGCTATATTCACTTTGTATCTCTGGCTGTAAATCCATAAAATCTTTAAAAGAAGCAATGTATTTTCCATTAATATTAAGATTAACCAGGAAATTTGCAAAGTCCAGTATACTTTCTGAAAGCTGGCTTGCTGCATTAAAATACTGTGAAAAACCGCCTACAGAAATCTTATTCTGGAAAGCAAGCCATGCCAGATATAAATAAATCCCATTGCTTTTCAGGTTTTCAATAATAATGCTAATTAAATTAATCTTAAGGCTTTTATTATATAATTTTTCCAGCCTTTTGCGCAAAGCCTTTAATGTCTGGTAATACTTTTCCATAAGCCATGAAGCAAAGCCATAAAGCCTTGTTTCTTTTGCACACGCTTTATCTCCCATAATTTCAATATAATAATTTAAAACCCTTGTAAGATAAATATTTTCTTCTCTCTGCCCAAGTTCCCAGTTCTCAGTTTTCATATCCAGCATAACTGAAAAAACTGCAGAAAACAGTATAACAAAAAGCAGCAAAACATCTGCATAAACAAGGACTATGGCAGTTGCAACAATAGAAACTATACTGGTAATGGCAGTGAAAAAATTATCTATCATATCAATTCCAATGCCCTTATATACCAAATCTTCCGCCATTGCTGCCTGCTGGTGCACATCCGGGTCATCAAGCTGTGCCAGGTCAAGTTCTGTCTTTTTATGGTTCACCATAAGCAGGAAGTGCATGGCATAAAGATGCCCGTTTATATTAATATAACGCTCTGTTACAAATTCTGATATAAAAGAACCTGTAAACTGCAATGCTACATAGACCAGTATATATATAACAATCTTCTGGAAAGAATCCCCATAAACCAGCCCATCTACTAAAAGCTTTGATATAATAATGCCAGGAAGCGGCATAAGCCCGTTTACTACCGCAACTACGGCTTCCCCTATAACATAAGACGGGCTGAATGCAAACACATATTTCAGGAAATAAATATCATTCTTTATAGATTCAATCATATTGCCATCCTTTGTTATACATTAACAGTGCTGGAAGCACTGCTATGTTACTATGGAGCCGTAAGGCTAAATAGTAACAATTAATCTGGCCAGTTCCTGCTCCTGTAAATCCCTGTCACACTCAAAATCTTCTCCATGTACCCTGCCATTAACACATCTGCCACCATAGCAAAGCGGAAGCACTTTACATGTTTTGCACTGCCCTGCTAACTGGCTCTTTTTGCCAACCCACCTTGCATGTTTATAATCATCAATTTCCATAGTGCCATCTTTATATATCCTGCCAATTCTATTTAATTCATCATCAAGTGATAATGTACACTTTAAGATACTCCCATCATAATCTACTATAAAATCATTATGTTTTGTTGCATAACATATCCTGTTAAATGGCAGCGTCATTTCATCAACTACATCATTTTTAAGTCCAAGTTCCCTTATATATGCTGCAATATCCACTGAACTTTCTGATACCTCACTTTTATCTAATACATCCAGTTCCCCGTCATTACTGCCGCCAAGCTTCTTAATGCCTTCATAATATACATGAAATCTCTGGTCAAAATTTGTGGCAATAAACTTGTAAAATTCCTTAGCTTTCCTGAAAACTTCATTATTAAAATTCGTTCTTATTGTAACTTCAAAACCATAATCTGTACCAGCCATATATTTAAGATTTTCTATAATCTTTTTAAAGCTTCCACTTCCATCTGCGCACTGCCTGTATAAATTATGTGTATCTTCAAGACCATCTATTGTAATCTGGTAATAAGTTACACCAAGCCCATAAAGCTCTTCAAAACGTCCTGGGGTAATTAATACGCCATTGCTGGTTGCACCTGCCCCAAATGGCACATTATATTTATCACAAATCCTGTTGGCATCCTTAAGGAAATTTACCACATTTTCATATTCAATAAAGGGTTCTCCGCCAAATAATGTAATATTAACGCTTGTATACTTTTTCTCCATAAGGGATTTTTCAATATATAAAGCAATACTGTTATAAACATCTAAAGACATTGCAAGATTTTCATGTTTCTCATAACAGTAGACACAACGCAGGTTGCACTGCCTCGTAGTAATTAGCATAATAGAAAGAGCCTGGCTTCTCACCACTTCCTGTTCATATAAAAACTGCAAATACTCAAGTTCATCTGTATCTGTATTTATTAAGATTCCTTTTTCATATAATAACTGGATTATTTCATCCTGCTTATTATAAAGAACTTCTTCCCCGCCAAGTACCTCCTTTACCCTTTTTAATTCCTCCTGCCCTGTTACAGAAATAATTACACCAGATAAAGAATTATAAAGTATATATCCTTTATCCCCCTGGTCTATAATAAAATTATAATAACTGCCTTTTACTTTATCCATATCTGCCCTCCCTCTTATATATAAATTTTATAATATAAAAATATGTAAGTCAACCAGGCTGGCAATAATTAAACTTTTCTTAAACTTCCTTTGTTTCAATCCACGCCCGGTAATTTCACGGAGTACAGCTACATCTTAATTCGATGCGTGGCCTGGCCTCATGTGGGGAATACCGGTTTCTCTCCGCCCACCACTGCCGTTACATTTGCTTTTGGCAATTCATCCCCCACCTTTAGAGGTGGAGGACTTCTTGCTATATAAGGTTAAACAACTCTTAATTAAACAGTTTTTGACAGTAAATATTACTGACAGTAAATATTACTGTTTTCTTCCTGTAAGGTAATATACTGCAAGCGCTGTCCTGTGTGATAAATTTTCCTTTGCAAGAACAGAAGTTATATAATTCTTAACTGTCCCTTCACTTATAAAAAGCTTCTCTGCAATCTCTTTATTGGAAAGCCCGTCTGCAACAGCTTTAACTACTTCAAGTTCCCTGGCTGTATACCCATCAGGGTTAAAACCACCTGTACGTGCCTGGCTGTTTTTTGCAAGGTTTAAAAGCATTGACTGCTCCATTACACCTGTACCATTATATACAGATTTAATCATTTGCTTTAAATGTTCTGGAGTATGGTTTTTAACCAGATAGCCATTAGCACCATTTTGTAATGCCCTTTGTACAAGTAAATCATCATCAAATGTCGTAAGTACCAGCACTTTGCCAAGGTTTTCATCTACAATCTGTTTTGTTGCCTCAATCCCGTCCATAACTGGCATCTGTATATCCATAAGAAATACATCAGGTTTTGTATTTCTGGCAATGTCTATTGCTTTTTTCCCATCTGGCGCACAACCAAGCACCTCAAATTCCTCATCCACATCAAGTATTATCCTCATTCCTTCCCTTACAAAGTCACTGTCATCTGCAATTATTACTTTTATTTTATCCATACAGCCTATAACCCCTTTCCTGCCTCCTCTTTCTTATTCCATTCTGGAAACAGCATATTTATTTTAAACCCGGCTTCTGTTTCAAAATCCAGTATCCCGTTTACTTCCCTTACTCTCCTCCTCATGCCTGCAATACCCATTCCATCAGTAAATGTAGCACACCCTGTACCATTATCAGCAACCATGCACCTTACAACCTGGTTCATAACATAAATTTTAATTTCTATTTTAGAACATCTTGAATATTTCAAAGAATTAGATACTGCTTCGTAAGCATTATCAAGTATTATATGCAGGTAACGTTCTGGTACTTTGTGCAGTTCACCCTCTGTATATAATTCTGTTTCAATACCTTTCTGCTGGCATTCATGGCATAACTTATTTAACTGTACAAGTGCCATCTCATATTTTGCCGGGAGTTCTTTTCTAAGTATAAGCCTTATTTCATCCATTCCTCCCCTGAGTTCATTAATTACAGCTTGTACCATTCCCTTTGCAGCATCTGGCTCTTTCTCCATAATTATTTTAACTGCTTCCAGCTGGTAAACCGAACCATTAATTGTATGTCCAAGCTTGTCATGCAATGCCTGTGACAGCCCCTCACGCTCTTCTAAAAGCTGGTTCTGTGCCATTAACATTCCACTGCTTATTTCTTCCTGGAGTTTATGCTCCCTCTTATGCCAGTCCTTTTTTAATATCTGGTTTGAAACCATATCTTCCATTGCCTGTTTTTTATAAGCAACAACAATAAAATCATTCTGCACATAAACCATTCCAATAAGTATTGTTATAAGAAGCTGCATACCTGTATCCTCATGTATATTTATACATACAGGCACAAAAGGCATAGAATACCATATAAGCCCTGGTTTTACCATTGAAAGAATTTCAAACATAATATAAATCCCAAGCAGCAGAAATTCATTTCCGATAATAATTATTATACATATACATAATATACATGATACCCCTGCCAGTACCAGCCGCAGCTTTCCGTCTGTTAATTCTTTAGAAACAGAAGCACCTGTAAAACATGCCAAAAGCAGGAGCATCCATGCAGATGCCCCCGCCAGTGTATAATGTGTTAATATTATATATATTTCAAGTGCCAGAAGTAAAACCATGCGTATTGCAAGAAAAAAGTTTTCCTGGAATTGTCCTGTCATAGATATACACCATCTTTCTTAAAATATAACCTGTCCATGCAGGCTTATATTCCTGTCAGTTATCCTGCCGTTTTATCTTAAGCCCTGCCCCTCCGAAGCTTAAAATTACGATAAGGTATGCTGCTGTTACACATAATAACACAGAATATGCCTCCCTGTCACCAAGCAGCAGCATTTCTGCTGCTTCCATAAACCATTTCTGTGGCATAAGGAATGAAACCGCCCTTAAAACCCCAGATACATTATCAAGAGGAAAATATAAACCAGACAGAAGTGCTGAACAAGACCATATTGTAAATACCATATAATTAGCACTCATTATATCACCTGCAAGTATACCTGTACATAAGCTTATTATGCAAAAAACCAGCCCAAGCATAAATATAATTAAAAGAAATGGCAGCCTGTCTATACCAAAATTACTGTTCCCTGTTACAAAAAGGCATATCCCTAAAACACCTGTCTGTAACAATGAAATAACAACTGCCATAGCAGTCTTGGCAGCAAGGTAATTAAGCCTGCTTGTGCCTGACAGCATTATCCTTGTATAAACTTTATTGTTCTGTTCCTCAATAACAATAAATGCAACACATACACCACAGAATAAAAACCCAAGTGTAATAATAGAAAATGCATATCCTATTTTTGATTTAGCAGCCGTCTGGCTGGCATCCAGTATATTTTTTTCTCCTGCATTTATAACTTTTATTTCTTTTGCAGGCAGTTCATTTTGTACTGTTTCTAATACTTTTAATGTTTCTTTTTCCCCGTTTCCTGCCATTAACAGGCTGTAAACCTGCCCTAAATACCCAGAAAGTGCACTATTAAATATATTTAGCCTTTCATCATCTGATACTTTGTATGTAACTGCCGCTTTTTCTACATCGCCTTCAGAAATTCCTTTTAAAAAATCCTTTTTCAGATATAAAATCACGCCTGCCCTGTCATTAAATGCATCATTTTCTATATATTTTTCTATTTCCTGTTCTGTCATTTCCGTTGCATCCAGCCGGCATACACAAAACATCCCTGTTGATGCAAGTTTTTTTAATACATGCTCTGAAATTCCTGACCGGGATGCATCATAAACTTTTATAATAAATTCCGTTGCAGGCGAATTTACCTTATAAACTGCTTTCTGGCTTATATTATCTAATTCCTGGATATTTTCCCTTATATCCTCTTCTTTATACGATGCTGTTCCAGTCTTTAAGTCTAATATAAAAACAGATATAACAGGTGTAATTAACAGAAAAAATATAAATGCCTTATTCCTTAAAAGCAATTTTATATTTATTTTTAACAATGCCATGAAACTTCTCATCCTCTTTTCTTACCTCTCTTTCCTGCCCATCCTGCCAGTAAAGCGGCACAGGTACAGGCTGCACTTATTGCAAGCAGGTATAAAATACTGTTTAAAGTATACCCACTATGCCCCATACATGAATTTTCAACTAATGCCCTGTTTACATGGTAAACTGGCGAAATATTCTTTAAATCCTCTGAAAAACCTGAATACATATATGTTTCAAAACACCCTCCCAGAAATGCCATAAAAAATACTGATGAAAATAATACAATAACTGTAACAGCCATATTTCCAGATACAGTATACAGCATAAGACCATATGATACTCCTGCCATAATAACCAGAAATACTAGCAGCATAGAAATAAACAAGTTCCCCCAGTGTATTCCATATACAACAGCTGATAAAACTGAAGAAATCCCAATCCCTGATGCCACAACAAACACCGTTGGCAGCCATTTGGCAATATAAAACTGGAAATCTGTTACAGATGTTATCTGGAACTTTATACCTATACCGTTTTTCTTTTCACTTGCAAGCACGCCTGCCATACAAATAATTCCCATACAAGAAAAATATATAATTTCAGTTATTCCATAATAATCTTTAGAATTTATTGCTGGCATATAATCAATCTCTTCCATTGGAACTTTTAATCCTTCATCTGGGACTTTCAATGTTTTACCTTCCATTACAGGAACTTCTGCATAAAGAACCTGGCTGCTAATCTTATTTAAATACTGGCTGAAAAAATATTCTAAAACTACACCCTCTGTTTCATTATCTGTATTTTCATATATTGTATATTTGTCTGTGCCAAGTTTTACAAAACCAGCCAGAATATTATTCTTAACCAGTTCTTCTGGTTCCCCTTCAGGATATTCTGACAATTTTATTCCAGCTTCTTCCCCCGCTTCCTTTACAGCTTCTATACTGCTTTCCCAGAAACTGCCTTTCTCAATCTGGTATCCCGCCCGGAAGTCCTCTGCTGTTTCATAGGATTTCATCATTTCCTCAAATGCACTTGAAAGAATTCCTATTACAAAAAATGGTCCAAAAACCATAAGTACAAAAATTATTTTATTACGTAACATTAATTTTAAATTATTTTTTATTAAATACCACACTATAAAAATCCTCCTATTATACAGTATAATCCCTTAGCTGCTTCCCAGTTAAGGTCAAAAATACTTCTTCAAGTGTTATATCCTTATCTTTATCTGTTACAAGCCTTTTTAGTTCTTCACTTGTACCACAGGCAATAATTTTCCCATTATCCATAATAGCTATACGGGTACAGATTGCCTCTACCTCCTCCATATAATGGCTGGTATAAACCACTGTTGCACCATTCCTGTTTGACTCCTTTATCTTTTCAAGAATAAAGTTCCTGGACTGTGGGTCAATCCCTACTGTTGGTTCATCAAAAAATAAAATTTCAGGATTATGCCCTATCGCGCATGCAATATTCAGGCGCCTTTTCATGCCTCCAGAAAAATTCTTTGCAAACTCATTCCTCTTATCCAGAAGCCCTGTGTACTCTAATGATTTATCTATTGTTTCCTTTAACTGCCGCCCCTTAATACCATAAAGTGACGTAAACAGTTCCACATTTTCCCAGGCTTTCAGGTTTCCATGTACCGCCAGTTCCTGCGGAATATATCCAATCCTGTGTATAACATCTTTCTTATGCTTCCATGGATTAACACCAAGCAGGCTTATACTTCCTGCCGCTGGTTTTGTAATAGTGCAAATCATATTCATAGTTGTACTTTTACCTGCACCATTTGGCCCTAAAAGCCCGAATATTTCACCCTTTCTTATTTCTAAATCAAGACTGTCAACTACTATTCTGTTCTGGTACTTTTTCGTTAATTCCTTTGTCTTTAATATAACCTCTGGCATAAATAACTTCCTTTCATTTTGTATATTCGTAACAGTTCAGCCTTCCATAAAGACGCGAAGATTTTTGACATGCTTTTCGTCAAAAATATAAGTTTTACAGTGCCATTTTGCACATTTTTTGTGCAAAATGTGTACATAACCAGTGCTGAAAGC
>JAAWKM010000087.1 GCA_022797375.1 Lachnospiraceae bacterium | reverse complement strand
TTACAGTGCCATTTTGCACGTTTTTTGTGCAAAATGTGTACATAACCAGTGCTGGAAGCACTGCTGGTTACTATGAACAGCGTAGCTGTGAATAGTAACCAAATATTACATAGTCCCAAACTCCTGTATATAGTATTAACTAATTATAATATTAATTAAATGGTTCTGATGGCATATCCGGTTTAATTGAAATAACATTACTTTTTGTCTCTTCTTTCTTATCCTTGTTTCCTGTAAAATTAAAAACATCATCCAGCCTTTCAGAAAGTTGTTCTGGCAGTATGTTTTTCTTTACAAGAACTTCGAACTGGTTAGTGACAATATCTGGCAGCCCCAGCAATTCTTCATCACTTAATTTTATAAGTTCATCAAAAACTTTCATAATATCCTGAAGATTTTCTTCCTCACTGTCATCAATATGTTCAAGCAGGTCCTCTTCCGCCCCGTCCAGTGAAGGAAGCTCTGGTTCAATTACCAGTTTTGTCCGTATCCTTTTGCAGAGCCCTTCCAGAAAACAATATGAACGCTTATCGCGTGCATGTATAACTTTAGGGCAGATATCCTGTATCAAAAACGCCTCTACTAACATATCCAGCAACTTGTCTGATGACTCATCAAAGTATTCTACTGGTGATACAGGCAGTATAAATCCTGTATCAGACTCCACTGCCAGAAACATCATTGGAAAATGTGGCACTTCATCTGGTGCATTGCGTACAGGTTCAGGGTACTGCACAAGCTCACATTCCCATACACCACTCTTCACCATATTTTTAAGCCTTGCCACATTAATATCATTATTTATGCCAGGCACTGTATATTCCTCTGGCAAAGGTTCTGGAATTTCTATACTGCTTATACTATATCTGTCACCATTCTTTTCTAAAAACGGTATTTTACCACTTCTTCTTATGCTGCCAAATAAAGATAACGTTTCATGGTCTAACATTCCTGCTAATGCAGTTGATGCTTTAAGCATCTCTTCTATATACAGCCCGTCTTGCTCTGTCTGTATAACACAGGGACAATAGCCCGCCATGTACTTTACAAACTGCGGCCAGTCACCGTTTCCTTCCAGGCTGGTACTGCTCCTGTCTGCATAATCCATTACTTCTGCTGCTTCTTCCCTGGATAAATTAGCCTTATCCTGGAAAGTACACTGCAGGCATTCCTGTTGTAAAAGGCATTCCTGGTACAAAAGCTGTGATTTAAAATCATGTCCATATGTACTGGCAATAATCCTGTAACTGTTAAATCCCTTCCTGCCAATATATATGCCAGCAGCAACATAATCACCTGACATGCCCATTATGCTTATATATCCTGTTTCACCATCTGGTAATCTTATTGCAAATACCTCATCATCACTAAGTTTGTTCCAGAGTTTAGTTTTCTTGTATTCAAAAGCCAGTCTGTACAGGCTGTCAGAAGCCATATATTTCCTCCTCCCATATGCCTAAAATATCTATTAAATGGGTTATTCCAAAAAGGACTGCCAGAATTACCCGGCAGTCCTTAAAAAATATAATAAGATTTAATAAATTATTTAAGAGTAACTTTAGCGCCTTCAGCCTCAATCTTTGTCTTAATATCTTCAGCTTCTTCTTTAGATGCTGCTTCTTTGATAACCTTAGGAGCGCCATCAACAACTTCCTTAGCTTCTTTAAGACCTAAACCTGTTACTTCACGGACTACTTTTATAACTTTAACTTTGTTTGGTCCAACTTCTGTAAGCTCTACATCAAACTCGTCCTTTTCATCAGCTGCTTCACCACCAGCACCTGCAGCAGCAACAACAACACCTGCAGCAGCAGATACACCAAACTCTTCTTCACATGCTTTTACTAATTCATTTAATTCTAAAACTGTCATTCCTTTAATTACATCAATAATTTCCTGTGTAGTCATTTTATATACCTCCATTAAATATAATTATTCCAATCCACCCAGACCAGCCTAGAGTGGAACATTCTAAACAATAAACTTACAAAACTGGCAGTCCATTTGTAGCCTATGCTTCTGCAGCACCATCACCCTTTTCTGCAATCTGCTTGATAACACGTGCAAAGTTTGTAATAGGTGACTGCAAAGAACCAAGCAGCTTTGAAATAAGTTCTTCCCTTGAAGGAATGCTTGCAAGAGCCTTAACCCCGTCAGCATCATAGAATGTGCCTTCTACGATAGCAGCCTTAAATTCAAGTGCTTCAGCTTCCTTAGCCATATTGTTGAGAATTCTTATAGGTACAGTTGCATCATCTTTTGAAATAGCAATTGCAGATGGTCCTTCAAGAAGAGCATCAAGCTGTGCACAGTCTGTACCCTCAAATGCACGTTTCATAAGTGTATTCTTGTATACCTTATATTCGCATCCTGCTTCCCTGAGATTTTTACGGAGTCTTGTATCCTGTTCTACAGTAAGTCCGCGGTAATCCACTAAAACTATTGTAACAGCACCTTCAACTTTCGTTTTAATCTCATCAACTACAGGCTGCTTAATTTCAACTTTTGCCATAGGTAAAATCTCCTTTCCTGGGCAGACCCATATTTTTATTACTTCACTGCTTGCAGACCCTTTTTAACTTTATATATGAAAAAACTCCCTGCACACACACGTATACAGGGAGATAAAATTTTCCATAAAAACAAATTTCTCCTCGGCAGGCGGTTGTCCTTACGCCAGTATTATGGCACCTGCTGTCTACGGCAGTGTGGTTCTGCTTTCTGCAAAACCTATGACAGAGTACCATATATAGAAAAATAAGTCAAGCTTTTTTTCAAAGCAGCACACGTCCGTTTCATAAAAATTCCAGTTATTCTGTGTTTGGAAACGGACGCAGGGTTTCCAGTGCCAGGGCGGGTTTATTCCATAGACAGGGCACGCTTCCGCTACATCAGCCCACGCAGTGGCGCATAAAATCTGAAAAAACCAGATTTAAACGCCAGCGGGGCTAAAGTGCACCTGTCATGGAATAAACCCGCCCTGGCATATGGAACCTGCTGTCTTCTGGCAGACACATAATTATAACTGGAATTTTTATTGTGTGTTAAATTATTCAGACAAACGGGAGATACTACAGTATTATTTATATAATAATAAATGTGGTTGTGTGGTATGTAGAACCTGTCACTGTAAATTTACAATAACCCCATCGGATAATAAAATTAACAGGTTCCAGTTATATCATTCACTTTGTTAGAAAACAGCAGGTTCCATATGCCAGGGATTAATTTTATTCCATGACAGGTGCACTTTAACCCCGCCGGCATTTAAGCCCCTGTGTGGCAGAAGAAAGATATGTCTCTTCTGGGGCACAGGGGCTTTATGTGCCGCTGCGTGGGTTAACGTAACGCAAGTGTGCCCTGGAATGGAATAAACTTGCCCTGGCATAAAAAACCTGCGTCCGTTCACCAGAACTATCTTCCACTCATATAAACCTTTCCGCCTTTGGCATTAATCCCCTTATAATGGAACAGCTCATCAACTGTTACAAGCTGGTACCCTTCTTTTACAAGCCTTGGTACAAGCTTTTTAACAGCATCTGCTGTTGAAGGATACAAATCATGCATAAGTACAATGTCACCATCCTGGATAACTTTGCATTCACTTAAAACCGATTTTGCATTTCTGCTCTTCCAGTCTTCTGTGTCAACACTCCAGTATATCATTGGTACTTTGATAACATTTCTCATTTTATCATTAATACTGCCTCCTGGTGGCCTTAAGGTGGAAAAACCGCATCCAATAACATCCTTTATAGCCTCTTTGCTTTTATCCAGTTCAGATTTAATGCCTTCCTTGCTAAGCTTTGTGAGATTTGCATGGTTATATGTGTGTGTTGCAATTTCATTCCCCTGCTCATAAGCCTGTTTCACCATATCTTTGTATTGCGGGACACGGTTCCCAACAACAAAAAAAGTAGCCCTTGCATCATACTTTTTAAGAACCTTTAAAATTTTACTTGTAACAGGAGTGTAAGGACCATCATCAAATGTCAATGCAACCATTGGCTTGTCAGGATCCAGACCGTCACGCAGCCATCTTTTTTTACCTGTTGCTACAGCTGGCTTTGCTGGCTCCTCTTTATCTTTTTGATTGTCCTCTTTTTTCTTTTTCTGGCGGCTTCCTGTCTCATCTTCTCCATCCACAGAAGAGTTTCCCGCTGCTGAAACATTATCATGCTGGTCACTTTTTCCATTTAATCCTGCAAGCTTAAAAGCCAGCACTGTCAGGACAACCACAAGCACAAGACCTGTTCCAAAAAGCATTACCCTTGTCTTCATTTCATTACGCCTTTTCCTCTGGTTCATAATACTTCTTACACGGTATGACTCCCTTTCAAAAATACCACTCTCATCTTTAAAGTGCTTTCCCCTATTGTCCATTTGATGTTCCCTCCAATTTTTTTATCAGCATTTTAATTATTCCCAAAATTCTGCGATATTTTAACTATCTTAACATATATCTTTTACTTTTGTTTTAAAAATATATTACAATTATGTCAATTTTTGTTACTGTTTTGTCAAGGTGCAAGCATTCCCCCAAACATACCTGAAATTATACAGACCATAGCACCGGTTATAACCTCCGGTCTTACCACAGGCTCATTTCCCATAAACCATATTCCTGCAACAAATATAACTGCAAAATACACAACACTTACAGCTATTCCCCACAGAAATTTGTGTTTGCCCGCTTTCTTTCCTGCCACAAAACCGCCAATAAAATTTGATAATATGTATACAATAATAACACAGGCACTGACAGCACCTGCTCCAGCACCTGTTTTCCATATAATGGCTGACATTGCTGCAAGCATTGCTGCACTGGCAATAAACATGCCAGCTAATATTATAGCATAATTCAGGATATTTTTCTTCTCCATATTGAAAATATCTCCTATTAATTCTTATTACTCATATTTATACCTTTCAGCTGCAAAATATACCTGTTATGGTATAATGTTTATTAATTTTATAAGATGCAAAACTGAAGAAATAAGAGTGGAATGTTTCACTCATAAAGTTTGTGTCTGTGCGCTGCTTGCCACAAACTTAGGTTATACGCAGAAAGCAGCGCGGAAATGAGGTAAAATATTATGAAATATATTGATTTACACACACACTCAAACTATTCTGATGGAACATGCCCGCCATCTGTGCTTGTTGGAAAAGCTGTACAAAAAGGGCTTGCCGCATTTGCACTTACCGACCATGATACTGTATCTGGCATAGAAGATGCCATCAACGCTGTAAAAGAACAAAATGCACCATTAGAATTTATACCTGGCACAGAATTATCTGTTGCGTATAAAGACAGGGACATACATATTGTAGGACTTTTTATAAACCA
Organism: Lachnospiraceae bacterium; assembly: GCA_022797375.1. Taxonomy (GTDB): domain Bacteria; phylum Bacillota; class Clostridia; order Lachnospirales; family Lachnospiraceae; genus Butyribacter. The sequence goes on along the minus strand of JAAWKM010000087.1, from coordinate 10,164 downwards.
TAAAAATACTGCATTTCAAAATGCTGCCAGAATAATAATAAAAAGACGTGATGACCGTAATATGGAAATGGTTTCAAACCTGCAAAAAGCAGGCATCCCAATTTCAATGGAAGCACTTATGGAAGGCAACCCTGACACAGTTGTCACAAGAGCCCACTTTGCACGTTTCCTTGTTGATAATAAAATAGTCCCAACCCCTGCTGAAGCTTTTAAAAAATATCTTGACACAAATACACCTTACTATGTGCCACGTAAATATATAGAGCCAGAAGAAGGTATAGAACTAATAAGAAATGCTGGTGGTGTTCCTATACTTGCACATCCCCTGCACTATAAACTAAAAGAAGCTGAACTTGAAAAATTAATAAGAAGGCTTACACTTTCAGGTCTTATGGGAATCGAAGTTTTATACTCAAACCATACAGAAGCAGACGAAATATATGCAAAACGGCTTGCAAAGAAATATAACCTGCTGCCAAGTGGTGGTTCAGACTTCCACGGAAGCAACAAGCCAGCAATAGATATCGGGAGCGGAAGGGGAAACCTTGCAGTTCCATACATGTACCTTGAAAACCTTGCAGAAGCTTGTAACTATCCTCTGCAGCAACTTGTATAATATATAATTTCCAGAATTATATCCATGCATTCTGTGCTTTTATTCTAAAAAACTGTTCTATTATGCGTCATGTGAAAAAGCCAGAATTATTATGTAAACAGGCTCTTTATTATCCCTTTTTACATAATATCCTGGCTCTTTCAATGAAACATCTTGTATACAGATACAAAAACCTACAGCTTCCAGATATCGTTGTTATACTCTTCTATTGTCCTGTCTGATGAAAAATATCCTGCTTTTGCTGTATTGACAAGCATCTTCTTTGCCCATCCCATCCTGTCTGAATAATCACCAAGCATTTTATCCTTCACAGCAATATATTCTTTTATGTCAAGCAATGTCATAAACCAGTCCTTATTAACAAGCTCTTTAAAAAGGCGTCCAAGGTTTTCAGGTTCCCCAGCCATTATTAATTCAGGGCTGATTATAAAGTCAACAAGCTCTTTTACAAGTGTATCTTCCTCATATATTTTCCTTGATGAATATCCATTTGTATCATAAAGGTTAATAACTTCATCACTTGACTTGCCAAATATATAAATATTCTCTTTGCCAACAAGGTCATTTATCTCTACATTTGCACCATCCATTGTGCCAAGAGTAACAGCCCCGTTAAGCATAAACTTCATATTTCCAGTTCCGCTTGCTTCTTTTGATGCAAGGGAAATCTGCTCTGAAATATCACATGCCGGAATAAGTTTTGCTGCCTTTGTTACATTGTAGTTTTCAACCATTACTACCTTTAAATGGGAATTAACCTGTGGGTCATTTTCAATAATCTGTTGTAAACAGAGGATAAGATGTATAATATCCTTAGCAAGTGTATATGCAGGCGCTGCCTTTGCACCAAATACCATTGTAATTGGTGTTTCTGGAAGTTTTCCAGACTTGATTTCTTTATATTTATAGATAAGATAAAGTGCATTTAACTGCTGGCGCTTGTATTCATGCAGGCGCTTAACCTGTATATCAAATATTGAATCTTCTGGAATATCTATATTTTGTGTATCTTTAAGGTATTTTTTGAGCTGCTTCTTATTATTATTCTTTATCTCTAACAGCTTTTTAAGAACTTCTGTGTCTTCCTTATACCCAAGAAGTTTCTCAAGTTCATCTGCATTCTTTTTCCATCCATCCCCGATAAGGCTTGTAATATATTCTGCAAGTTCTGTATTGCAGTGCATAAGCCAGCGGCGGAATGTAATGCCATTTGTTTTATTATTGAATTTTTCAGGATAAATATCATAAAATGCCTTTAACTCTGACTGCTTAAGTATATCAGTATGAAGTGCGGCAACACCATTTACACTGAAACCATAATGTATATCCATATGTGCCATATGCACACGGTTTTCATTATCTATAATTGCAACTCTTGAATCATTATATTTTGCTTTAACCTTTTCATCAAGCTTCCTGATTATAGGCATAAGCTGTGGCACAACTTCCTCAAGGTATGAAACAGGCCATTTTTCAAGTGCCTCTGCCAGAATTGTATGGTTAGTATATGCACATGTCCTGCTTACAATATCCGCTGCTTCGTCAAACTCTATGCCACGCTCCTGTAACAGACGGATAAGTTCTGGTATTACCATAGAAGGATGTGTATCATTAATCTGTATAACTGCATGCTCATAAAGCTTCTTTACATCATAACCATTCTCATCAATTTCTCTAAGAATTAACTGCGCACCATTGCTTACCATAAAATACTGCTGGTAAATTCTTAAAAGCTCTCCTGCCTTGTCACTGTCATCAGGATAAAGGAAAAGTGTAAGGTTCTTAGAAATCTGTGATTTGTCAAAAGATATGCCATCACCTACAATTGACTCATCTAATGTGTCTATATCAAATAAATGAAGCTTGTTTACACCACTCTCATATCCAGGAACATCAATATCATACAATGTTGAATTTAAAGTAAAATCTTTAAACTGGACTGGGAAATGTATTCCTGTATCTACAAGCCAGCTCTCCTTTTCAATCCATGGGTTTTTAATTTCTTTCTGCTTATTACATTCAAACACCTGCTTAAAAAGCCCAAAATGGTAATTAAGTCCAATTCCTGCACCATTCAGCCCAAGTGTTGCTATTGAGTCCATAAAACATGCTGCAAGCCTTCCAAGACCACCATTGCCAAGTGAAGGTTCTGGCTCAATTTCTTCTATCTCTGTTAAATCTTTGCCATTATCTTCCAGGCATTTCTTTACATCATCAAAAATACCAAGGTTAATTAAATTGTTGGAAAGCAGCTTTCCAATAAGAAATTCTGCTGAGATATAATATACCTTTTTAGGACCCTGGTTTGGTTCTTTATCCTTACACATATCCTTGGCAAGCTTTAAAAGTGCATAATAAATCTCTTCATTTGATGCAACATTTACTTCCTTCCCTAAATACCCCTCAATTTTGTTTTGCATTTCCATAATAACCCTCCTGAATAAAATAAGTTTCCTGTTTTTTAACTATATGTTACTATTCACAGCTACGCTGTTCATAGTAACAACTATATACATTATAACTGCACTTTACAATTTTTATCTTGCACAATAGTTTCTAAAAGTGGTACAATACTATCAAATTACCAGAAAAAGGATGTATGCCTATGAATAATACTGATTATGAATATTATCATGAGAAAAAGCCACATGTATCCGTAGATTTCCCATACAATACATATCTCTGCACAATACCGCTTGACTTCATCCAGGTAAATACACACTGGCATAAAGAGACAGAATTTGTAATTATAAAGAAAGGCCGTGGAAAGGTCTTTGTTGACTTGCAGGAATATATTGTAACAGCAGGTGATATTATACTTATACTTCCTGGACAGCTCCATTCTATAAGCCAGCATGAAAATAACTATATGGAATATGAAAATATTCTTTTCTTCCCAGGTCTTTTATATGGAAACGGGCAGGATTACTGTACTGCCAGCCTGCTGCATCCTTTTTTTGAAAATAATTTTATATTTCCTGTACATATTAATAAATCCCTGGACATCTACAGCAAACTGCACTCATGTATTGACTGTATAGACCAGTTGCGCTCTTCACCAGTCCCAGGATACGAACTTGGTATTAAGGGCTATCTTTTCCAGTTTTTTTCACTACTTTTCACAAACCTTATTGACATCAGTTCACAAAAACCTGTAAACAGGCATGCTGCCAAATTAAAGGAAATACTTTATTACATACACACACACTACAACGAGCCAATTGTCCCTTCTGATGCTGCTAATGCAGCAGGTTTCAGCACATCACATTTTATGAAATTCTTTAAAAAACATATGGGATGCACATTTACGGAATACCTGAATGAATACAGGCTTTCTGCTGCATGTACACTTCTTTCTACTACAGATAAACCTGTTCTGGAAATATCATATGAAACAGGTTTTGCTAACCTTTCATATTTTAACCGTCTTTTCAAAAAAAAATACGGCATATCTCCAAGAGTATACCGCAAATCGCTATAAACTGCTTTTATAATGTTTTTATTATTTTTCACTGCTCTGTTTATCTATCTCCACTATATTTTCTTTCTTCATAGGGATACGGCAGTTTTTGTTATTACCAAATTCTACAATAACAATTTCATCTGTTATATCTATAACTACGCCAAAGAACCCGCTTGTTGTAAGTATGCTGTCACCAACTTCAAGTGTTGTTATAAGGGCATCATGCTCTTTCTGCTGTTTTTTCTGTGGCCTGATTGCGAAGAACCAGAATACACCAATTACAACAGCATATACAACTACTATGCTTAAAAGACTTTGTGCCCCGCCGCCAGTTAATAATACTAAATTCATTTTAAATCCTCCTTAAGGTTTGCTAATTTTTTATTTTTATACTCTTTATAGCAGCCATTTTCTATTGCACTGCGTATTTCTTCCATCAATGTATTATAAAAATAAAGGTTATGTGTAACCATAAGCCTTAATCCAAGCATTTCTTTTGCTTTTAAAAGATGCCTTATATATGCACGGCTGTATGTCCTGCATACAGGGCAGCCACATGTTTCATCCAGAGGCCTTTCATCCAGTTCATACTGCTTATTTAAAAGATTAAGTTTGCCAAAGTTAGTATAGGCATGTCCATGACGCCCGTTCCTTGCAGGATAAACACAGTCAAAGAAATCCACGCCACGCTCCACTGCTTCCAGTATATTGGCAGGAGTGCCCACACCCATAAGGTAAACTGGCTTGTCCTTTGGCAGATATGGCACAGTTTTTTCTATTATATTATACATCTCCTCATGGCTCTCACCAACAGCAAGGCCGCCAAGTGCATACCCGTCAAGTTCCAGCTCTGTTATCCTCTTTGCATGTTCCCTGCGGATATCTTCAAAAGTACCTCCCTGGTTAATACCAAAAAGAAGCTGCTGCCTGTTAATAGTAGTATCAAGGTTTTTCAGCCTTTCCATTTCCTTCTTGCAGCGTACAAGCCACCTTAATGTCCTGTCTGTAGAATTTTGCATATATTCCCTTGTAGCAGGATGTGGAGGGCATTCATCAAACGCCATGGCAATTGTAGATGCAATATTTGACTGTATCTGCATGCTTTCCTCTGGCCCCATAAAAATCTTCCTGCCATCAATATGTGAATTAAAATATACGCCTTCTTCCTTTATCTTCCTTAACCCTGCAAGTGAAAACACCTGGAAACCGCCAGAATCAGTAAGTACAGGCTTATCCCAGACCATAAACTGGCGTATGCCGCCCATCTCTTTCACAATATTGTCACCTGGCCTGACATGCAGGTGGTAAGTATTGCAAAGTACAACCTGGGTTTTAATCCTCTGCAAATCCTGTGTAGAAACAGCCCCTTTCATTGCGCCATCTGTACCAACATTCATAAATACTGGTGTCTGTATAGTTCCATGTACAGTTTCAAGCTGTCCTCTCTTTGCGTCTCCGTCTTTATATAATATTTTATACATATTTCCTCATTTCTTCCGCTTTAATAAAGGATAATACCATTATATGCCATATTCTGTCAACCTCTCCTGAAATAATCTGTAACAAACTTTATAATGACCAGCACCAGGACAACTGGCAGGACGATACGTAAAATAATTGCTATTGCAAGCCCTCCAAGAAAAAGCACTAATGAAACTATTCCAATTATAATAATTACTAACAGCAGTTTCTCATACCATTTAAAATCATGTCCAAATTCCTGTTTATATTTATATTCTGTATACCCATTATTTTCATCTTCTGCACTGTTCCCATACTCTTCAAAAGTACCACTGCTGTATTCATTTCTTGCCTGTTCAGTATAAAAATCTGCCATAGGCCCTTTTGAAGCTTTAAAACTGTCTATTATAGTCCTTGCAATAAGATGCGGGTCACCAAGCTGTTCAAGTGCCTCCTCTTCTGACCCTGCCCCATTCTCAATATAATCTTTATAGTAACGGATATTTTCTTCTATTTCAGACACTGGCACGTTACCTGCAAGGCTTTCCCTAAGAATATCTAAAAATTCTTTTTTAACCATGTAACCTCCATTTATATTGTTGCTATTCACTGCCGGTTAAATACAGGTTTCCCGATAAGCTAAAAGCGCAAGTCAATATGGCTTGCGCTTATATAACTGCCTTAATCTTAACTGGTTGGACCTGCCTTATTAAGCCTTTCCAACTGAACCAAAGAGTTCCATCTTTTCCTTTACAGTAGCTTTAATAGCTTCTGCACCAGGAGCTAAAAGCTTACGTGGGTCAAATCCCTTGCCCTGCTGGTCTTTGCCTTCTTCAATATACTTACGTGTAGCTTCCTGGAATGAAAGCTGGCACTCTGTATTAACATTAATTTTAGCAACACCAAGTGAAATAGCCTTTTTAATCATATCAGCAGGAATTCCTGTACCACCATGAAGAACAAGAGGCATGTCCCCTGTCTTAGCCTGGATTGCATCAAGTGTCTCGAAGCTTAAGCCCTGCCAGTTTTCAGGATATTTGCCGTGGATATTACCAATGCCTGCTGCAAGCATTGTCACCCCAAGGTCTGCAACCATCTTACATTCATCAGGGTCTGCACATTCACCAGCACCAACTACACCATCTTCTTCGCCACCTATTGACCCAACTTCTGCTTCAAGTGAGAGCCCAAGGATATCACATGCATGTACTAACTGTGTAGTCTTGTCAATATTCTCTTCAATAGGATAATGTGAACCATCAAACATAATTGATGAAAAACCTGCATTAATACAAGCCTTTGCACCTTCAAATGAACCATGGTCAAGGTGGAGCGCTACAGGAACAGTTATATTTAACTCTTCAAGCATTCCATTAACCATTCCAACTATTGTTTTGTAACCACACATATACTTGCCAGCACCTTCAGACACACCTAAGATAACAGGTGAGTTTAATTCCTGCGCTGTCTGTAAAATGGCCTTTGTCCACTCTAAGTTGTTGATATTAAACTGGCCAACTGCATATTTGCCAGCTTTAGCTTTAGTAAGCATTTCTTTAGCTGATACTAACATAACATAACCTCCATCTCTTTATAATCTCCACTTATGTGGAGCCATAATTCCAGGAACACTGCCAGCATTCCTGTAAAATCAAGTCCATTATATACCATTTCAGGCAAAAATGGAATAATAAATGCAGTTATATTTGTAAAAATTTCTTAAACATAGGCTATGATATATTGAAACTGTTCCGGATTTTATCCAGTCCATATACAAAAAATTCATTAGACAAATATCTATTTTATGAAACGGACATGTATTTTAGTAATGCGTGCTTGATAATTACGAGTATAAAGTGTATTATGTGCTTATGTAACATGCCAGTAGCACACACTAGTTTTAGAAAACAATCCTTCCATGTATAACATAAAAGTTAGACATAAAATAAAACAGAAACGAGGATATCTATGATTCTGGGACTCACACCATATTTTATTTTGATGAATTTTTATATTTTCAGCTTTTTTGGCTGGATTTATGAAAGCACTTTTGTTTCTATAAGAGACCATAAATTAATTAACAGGGGAGTTTTAAACGGACCACTGCTGCCTTTATATGGTACAGGCGCAACCATTGTCTATATGCTGTTAAGGCCTTTTGAACCACATCCATCACTGTTGTTTATACTAGGAATGGCAGTTGCAACCATTGCAGAGTACATTGTTGCACTGTTTCTTGAAAAACTGACCCATGCCAAGTGGTGGGACTATTCAAATGAACCATATAATTTCCAAGGAAGGGTTGCACTGATACCCTCTATGTTCTGGGGATTTTTATCAATTTTTTTATTTGACTTCCTGGAACCATTTGTCATAAGAATAATTAATTTTATCCCTGCCAGTACAGGCATATATTTATTAACCGCTGCAATTATACTTACACTTGCAGATTTGTCATACACTGTATTTACTACAATAAACTTTAGCAAACAACTGGAAACCCTTTATAACTTCCGTAATGAAATTGAAAGCCAGTTACAGGATATACGTTTTAAAACACTACACGAAACAATAACTTCTAAAAGCATTAGTTTTAATGGCAAAAAAGAAGCTGTATACCAGAAAATAAATTCATTAAAGGAAGCACTTGGTACTGATGCCAGGCTCCTGCAGATTGAAGAACGTTTTAGAAGTTATTTTGATAAAAATTCAAAATTCCTAAAAAAACATCCACTTAACGGAAACAGGCGTATACTGGACGCATTTCCAACAATGAAGTTTGTGTCCAGGAATAAAAAACTGGTTGACGTCAGGGAACTTCTGACTTACCTTAATATTAAAAATGTCAAAAACAAAGATAAAGACCTGGACGCATAAAAACAAAACATAGACAGCATTTGTCATGCCTGCCAGGCATAAATTCCACGTTAAAGGCAGGACATGTTCTTAATAAAGGCATATCCACCTTTTACCTGGATTAAATTCCTGTTTTTTTATTTCAAGTAATTCATCATATATAATTTGTGGAATTTCTTGTTTAAACTGTACCAGGCTGAGTTCATGGTGTCCACGTAGTGCACTGCACGATGGCTGTGTTTTATATGCAGTAAAAAAACATATAACCTTTGCATTGCAGTATTGGACAGAGCCAGGCAATATTTTATAACTCTCCATCAGTGCAATTTTTGTATACTCCTGTCCTGCTGGTATATCACTTTCTGCATAAGAATGATGGAAATACAAACTATTTTCTGCAAATTTATTTTTCTGGAAAATCTCATAAGCATCTGGAAACATTATTCCATCTTTTAAACAATTCTGTTCTATTTCTGGCAACAACCAGTCCCTGACTGACTCCTGGCTGAACCAGCCCATCATAATAAGACGGTTTTCTCCTGTCATAATCCACCTCATTTCTGCACTGCTTTTTGTACATAATACAAGCTATATTCACTATATCTTTTTATTAAATAATACTATACCTGATTTTATATTTTCAGGCAACAAATTTCCAGGATAAAGGGATACGTAGCGGAAAATATACAATATAATGTTATATATTGCAAATCATCACAATATATGGTAGTATATATCCAATGCCCACAAAATAAAGCAGGGCTAAATTTATTGCAAAAGCCAGTGGTTTTCCATAAAACAGGATTTGGCAGGAATGGGGGTTTTTATGAAAATTATTAAACGCAGTGGAACGGAAGAAACATTTAACATTGATAAAATTATTGCTGCTATAAGCAAAGCTAATAAAGAGGTTGCTACTATAAACCGCATGTCTGGGGAACAGGTACAGGAAATTGCCCAGAATGTAACACAGATATGTGCTGACATGAACAGGGCTCTTAATGTTGAAGAAATACAAGACCTTGTTGAAAACCAGATAATGAATAAACGTGCCTTTGCAGTTGCACGTAAATATATTACCTACCGCTATACAAGGGCACTTGTCCGCAAATCAAACTCTACAGACAAGCAGATTATGAGCCTTCTTGAATGCCAGAATGAGGAAGTACTCCAGGAAAATTCCAATAAAAACCCTGCTGTAAACAGTGTCCAGCGTGACTATATGGCAGGCGAGGTAAGCAAAGATATCACCAGAAGGTTCCTGCTGCCAGAGGATATTGTACTTGCCCATGAACAGGGAATTATACATTTCCATGATTCTGACTACTTTGCCCAGCATATGCACAACTGCTGTCTTGTAAACCTTGAAGACATGCTGCAGAATGGCACTGTTATTAGCGAGACAATGATAGACACGCCTAAAAGCTTCTCAACAGCATGCAATATAGCTACCCAGAGCATTGCGCAGATTGCCAGTTCACAATATGGCGGGCAGAGCATTTCACTTGCGCACCTTGCACCTTTTGTTAATGTAAGCCGCATGAAATTCCGCCGCCAGGTCAGGGAAGAATTTGAAAAGTCTGGCATAGGCTGTACAGAAGAACAGATAAACCAGGTTGCTGAACTGCGTGTTAAAGATGAGATTAAACGTGGTGTACAAATGATACAGTACCAGGTAATAACGCTTATGACTACTAACGGACAAGCCCCGTTTGTAACTGTATTTATGTACCTTGACGAAGTGCCAGAAGGCAGGCTGCGTGAAGAC
>JAAWKM010000086.1 GCA_022797375.1 Lachnospiraceae bacterium | reverse complement strand
AATTACGTAATCAGTTACAGACTTGTCAAGCTTTCCTGTTATAGTTTTTGTATCAGCTGGCACACCGCCATCATTCTCATTTACACCTGCATATACAGGGCTCCAGTTATTTGCATTACATACTGCAAAGTTATGTACTGCATTGTCTGATGCTTCTGTTGCAGTTACAGTTATAACCGGGTCTGTAAATGCTGAAAGGTCTACTTTGAAATCAGCCTCAAAGTTGTTATAGTCATTACCTTTGATTTCAATAGTTGAGCCTGCATCAGTTTTTACTTCAATTGCTTTAGCTTCATATGTAGTCCCCATTGTAAAGCTGCCTGTCCATTTTAATGCATCAGCTGCCTTTGCCTGCTTTGTCCCCACAGTTACACCTGACACTACTAATGCCATTGAAAGTGTAGCCGCAAGAATTTTCTTTGCGTTTTTAGTTAATCTCATTAATATTCCTCCTTTTCCCTATATATAGGGTAAATAAATTAAATATATCCAGGACAGATAAATAATAAAAGTATCTGCTTGCCCTTATATACTTGTTAATAATAGCAGATATAAAGATTTTTCGGAACAACAATTATGCACAATTATTCTATGAAGTTTTTATAAGATTTGCACAATAAAAGTACCTTGTTCTAATTTTTATAGTATTTAACATCTAATAATTGTTGTAATTTTGCATAATTATAAAATAAAAATCCCACTTTTCAATGGATATAATTGCCAAAATTTGAAAAATGGGATATGTTTTTTGGAGTTTTATATTGTGTATTTTTTAAAAATCAAATTTTCCTTCAAAATAAGATACAAGGTCTGCAATTTTCACACGCTCCTGTTCCATTGAATCACGGTCACGTACTGTAACAGCACTATCTTCTTCTGATTCAAAATCATATGTTATGCAGAATGGTGTACCAATTTCATCCTGGCGGCGGTAACGTTTGCCTATATTCCCCCTGTCATCATACTCACAGTTATATAGCTTGCTAAGGTCTTCATAAATTTTCTCTGATGGTCCTGCAAGTTTCTTTGAAAGAGGAAGGACTGCAATTTTAACTGGAGCAATAGCAGGATGGAAATGCATTATTGTACGCATGTCACCACCTTCAAGTTCTTCCTCATCATAAGCACTGCACAGAAATGCAAGAGTTACACGGTCAGCGCCAAGTGATGGCTCAATAACATAAGGTATATACTTTTCATTTAATTCATCATCAAAATAACTCATATCCTGCCCTGATACATTTTGGTGCTGTGTAAGGTCATAATCTGTACGGTCAGCTATTCCCCAAAGTTCACCCCATCCAAACGGAAAAAGGAATTCAATGTCAGAAGTTGCTTTGCTATAGAAAGAAAGCTCTTCTTTATCATGGTCACGCACACGCATTTCTTCTTCCTTAATCCCAAGTGATTTAAGCCAGTTTATACAATAATCCTTCCAATATCCAAACCATTCAAGGTCTGTATCAGGTTTACAGAAAAATTCCAGCTCCATTTGTTCAAATTCCCTTATACGGAATATAAAGTTACCAGGAGTAATTTCATTACGGAATGATTTTCCAATCTGTGCTATGCCAAATGGAACTTTTTTGCGTGATGTACGTTGTACATTTTTAAAGTTTACAAATATACCCTGTGCTGTTTCCGGTCTTAAATAAACAATATTTTTAGCATCTTCTGTTACACCCTGGAATGTCTTAAACATAAGGTTAAACTGCCTTATATCAGTAAAATTATGTTTCCCACAAGAAGGGCATTCAATATTATTGTCATCAATATACTGCTGCATCTTCTCATTAGACCAGCCATCAACACTTCCTTCTGCCTTTATCCCGTTTTTCTCCATATAATCCTCAATAATGTTATCTGCACGGAAACGCTCATGACATTCCTTACAGTCCATAAGAGGATCTGAAAAGCTTCCCAGATGGCCAGAAGCAACCCATGTCTGCGGATTCATAAGTATAGCACAGTCAATGCCAGTATTATATTTATTTTCACGCACAAACTTCTTCCACCATGCCTGTTTTACATTATTCTTAAGTTCTACACCAAGATTTCCATAATCCCATGTATTTGCAAGCCCGCCATATATCTCTGAACCTGGGTATATAAATCCCCTTGCCTTTGACAGCGCAACTATTTTGTCCATTGTCTTTTCCATTGTAATTCCTCCAATTTTTATATTATATTGCTAAAGACTGCAACAAACCAATTATTAATTAATATACCATCACCATTTAAAGATTTCAAGACCACATATCTATTTATCCACGTCCGTTTCATAAAAATCCCCATGCCGTGCTTTGCACGGCACAAATAGTAATGAAAAATGCTGTTTTTGCATTTTTATTGTGCGTCAAATTATCCAGACAAACAGAAGATGCTGGAATATTATTTATATGCCTTCTCTTAGCAAAGCTGCCATACTCTACTGTAATTTACTGCATCCGCCACATCCATTGCACTTTCCCTCTGCGCCACCTGCCTGTTTTGTAACATCAATACTGTAATCAAACATAGAACTGATAAAACATACCGCTTGCGAGGCAATGCCATCGCCTGCCCCTGTAAATCCAAGCCCCTCTTCTGTTGTAGCTTTAACATTAACCTGGTCCTGCCTAATACCCAGTACATCCGCAATATTAGCGCACATTTCATCTATATACCTGCTTAATTTAGGTTTTTGCGCAATTATAGTAGCATCAATATTTTCTATAACATAACATTTATCTTCCAGCATCTTTCCTACATATCCAAGCAGTTTCAAACTTGATATTCCTCTATATTTGTCATCACTGTCTGGAAAATGCCTTCCTATATCGCCAAGCGCCGCCGCGCCAAGAAGTGCATCCATAACTGCATGTAACAACACATCTGCATCTGAATGTCCAAGAAGCCCCTTTTCATATGGTATACGGACCCCTCCAAGAACCAGTTTCCTGCCTTCTTCCAGCCTGTGCACATCATAACCTGTACCAGCTCTCATAAATCCTCCTCATTTTCCAAAAATAATACGCCAATATACCACCCTTATCTACTATTATATACTATATACAATACACTAAACAAAAAACCCGGCAACAATCTTACCGGGTTATACAGTAGCGGGAAAGGGATTTGAACCCTTGACACCACGGGTATGAACCGTGTGCTCTAGCCAACTGAGCTATCCCGCCATATTTAATTAATCACAGCTACCGCTGTAATGGGACCTACAGGGCTCGAACCTGTGACCCTCTGCTTGTAAGGCAGATGCTCTCCCAGCTGAGCTAAGATCCCAAAGGCAACATACATTATATTTATGCGACTTGTTAAATATACCAGATATATTAAATTATGTCAAGTAAATTTTTAATTTTTTTATTTGATGCACACATTTTGCAGGAAACCATCCAAAACAGTGGCGTAAAACCCGTATTTTGGGCATAAAACATACCAAAAAACTGGTTGGACCATCTATGAATAGTAACTTAATATATTACTGCTTCCTGCATCCATTAATAATTCCGCTGCCTGCACTGTGCTGCCAGTTCCCGTCCCAGTACACTGTGCAGGCTTTATATAAAATTAAAACTGTAAATTCTTCTGCTGGTGTCCCCTGTCAGTAGTAAAATCACGTGTTGTCACAGACACAAAGAGCCCATTCATAATATGGTATAAAACAGTACCTGCAACGACCCCTATAAGGAAAATAACATAATCATCTATAGCACATCTGCCAAGACCCGTAACCTGCTGAAGCAGTTCAAGCACAAACGGAAATGCAAAACATGCGGACAGCCTTATTATAAAATGACGCTTTCTAAGATATATTCTTGAAAAATATCCAAACGGCACCCCGAAGCATGCAATCTCTGCTATATAAACTATAACTGGCACAAGACTCTGCCCTGTCCTGACAGTTTCCTCAATATACTCCGCTGTCGCCATAAATGGCACAAACATGCTCGCCCCAAATTCCGGCGCATCATATGGAGGCATAAAAGGAGTAATAAAGTACTGTTTAAGTATTGCAAGTATATATATTACTATAAAAAATTTACTCATTCTGTGAAAAAATAAATTAAAATCATCAAAACGTGGCCCTCTGTCAAACAAGTCCCTTAAACAGCAATATAAAAAAGGTATAAGCCAGTTAAGCAGTACAAGCACAATAATTGAATAGTCATATTTTATCCACTGGTTTGGCTGTATAATATAAACGATAATTCCAAATGCAAGTGATGTAATAACCATAAATGACGCATGTATAAAATTGTAGTCATAATTTAATGACGACTCCAGAAAGAAGTGCGATAAGCACAATGAACACACAACAGCAAATAAAATTGCAATATAACGTTGTGGTACAAAATAATATATACATACCTCCATAATAAAACATAGAAGGCTTAACAGAATTACAAGACTGCTAATGTTGACTGATTGTTTATTCATGATACATACCATCCTTATGTGTTTTAGCTTGAATTAGTAATATTTCTTTACCAGTATACCACACTTTTTAGTATATGTGGACGTTGTTTGTAGAAAAACCGGATTTTTTTTATTTTTGTTAGTATTGACAATTAAATACGGAGTATAATAGATAATTTCTGGTTATCCTGCTAAATTATACTCCGTTTTTCTATAAATTATTACTGGAATTATCTTAATTCTGCCAGTATTTTCTATATTCATTTATCCTGCCAGCTAGTATTTTTATTCCTTCTATTGTATGGCTAAATAATCCTTTTTCGTAAAATTCCTTAAGAACCATGCCAACAGGTATTCCAATTATCAGCCCAATCATACCTGTAAGCCTGTAGCCAATAAACATTGAAATAAGCGTAAGGAACGGGCTCATCCCTATACTGTCACCTACAAGCTTAGGTTCTAACAGCCTGCGGACAATCATTGTTACTAAATATGCCATAACAAGTGCCAGTGCCTTTAAATACTCACCTGTAATTATAGAATAAACCGCCCATGGCATAAGCACTGTACCAGTACCTATAAATGGCAGGAAGTCAAGTATTGCTGTTATAAGCGCAACAGGCACAGCATAATCAACTTTCATAACTACAAAAAACAACAAAAGTATAATAAACATCACAATCATTATCTGGAAGCAAGCCTTAAGGTAACCGCCTATTGCAATGAATACTGTATTTTTAATAATATCTATTGAGTCATTAATACTTTCAGGCATACATTTCTTTACAGCCAATTTTATTTTATCATTTCCAGCAGTAAAGAAATACGCAATCATAAGAGTAAGAATTGATATAATAAATGTATCAATAATTGAACTTGCCACTGAACCTACTGCTGATACAGGACTTGTGCTTAATGAATTAAGCGCCGCCAGTATATATTCATTTATTTTGCTTTCATTATCTGAAAAGAAATTTTTAATGTTAGCTGGTATTATATCATATTTTTCGTGGAGGGATGATGCAAACTGCTGCAAGTTATCCATTACATTTTCATAAATACCAGGAAGTGTTTCAAACATTGAACTCACTTGTGTAAAAAGCGCTGCTGTAACCGCATATAATAATCCTGATATTGCAACAATAACAAACACAATTACTATTGCAGACCCATGTTTCCTCATTATCTTAATACGCTTTTCAAGAAAATGCACAAGCGGGTTTGCCATCATTGCAATAATCCATGCAATAATAAGTGGTGTAAAAAACTTTGCCAGCCCTGGCAGTATAAATATAATGAACAATACCCCGCACAGCACTATTGCCAGGTGCACACATATTCTTTTGTATATCTCCGTTCTGCTCTCTTCTTCCATAAGCACTCCAATCTGGTTTTATTTACCAAGCTGCCTCGATGCAAATATCCCTGCTACAAGGCAGACAAGCCCTGTCAAAACCGCTATTATATTAATATTTGCCATATCAGTACCCATAAGAATTACTACTGGTGAGGAAATTACAAGTCCCAATATCGCACAATATGTATGCGCTTCAAATTTCTGCAATAGTATCTCAATAATTTTTGCAATAACAAAGATACCAATAACCACACCAATTCCAAAAGGTACAAGCGAACCACATATATTTAACATTGTATTCCAGTCACGCCCTGCAAGAGCTGTTACAAAATCTGTAATTGCATTTATTATAGGATTATAATATCCTAATATCATCATCATCATTGAACCACTCACACCTGGAATTACCATAGTTGCAGATGCAAGTATTCCAATAAAAAATATTTTAATAACAGAAATAATATCTAATGAAAGCACTACATCTTTACCATTACCGCCGAAATACTGCATAGCAATAATTGATACAAAGAATAAAAGAAAAAGCAATATATGTGAAAGTTTTAGTGATGTTTTCTTAACATGCCCATAAAGCATAGGCACTCCGCCAATTATCAGCCCAATAAACACCATACTTGTCTGGAAAGGAAAGTTAGCATATAATGATTTTATAGAAAATGCAAGACCAACTATCCCTATCAACATCCCAATAAAATAAGGCAATAATATCATTATACTCTTTTTAAGCTGTTTAAATAAATGTGTAATACAAAATATTATATCATCATAAACTCCCATAGATACCATCATCGTACCACCACTAACTCCAGGTATCGCATTAGCAACCCCTATTACAACTCCCTTAAGAATATCTTTAAAAAACTTCATTGTCACCTTTCCTTCCATAAATTATTAAAAAAATTGTAATCATTGCTCACAGAATATTTGACTTTTTGCTAAATTTCTGCCACACTATTCATGTAAGTTCTTATTACTACTAACTATTGTATAAGGATTTTAGAATTATATCACAGAAAATAATTTAACTCAATGAATTAAACAACATTAACAAAATATTAATAATTATGGACAGAAACAATTTCCATATATGCCAATTAGAGAAAGGAAAATGTTTATGGTTAAAATCAAAAATTCCAGGTACATAAGCCTGTTTTTAGCAGCAAGCATTGTGTTCACAGGCACAAGCACAGGTGTCTCCGCCGCACAGGACAATAATACTGATACCCTTAGTGTTTTGTCAAGAGTTATAGAAAATGAAAACAACGGGCTTCTAAGGTATTCCTATGTAAATGAAGATGGTAAAAAACAGGTTCTTTCTTCATCCACGCCAGATGAAGGAAATGGCTTAAGGCAGGCTGCAAACCTGCCATCTGAATATGACCTGCGCACCAGCAGCCTGTCAACGTCTATCAAAGACCAGGGTGTTACTGGCGCATGCTGGGCATTTGCTGCAATTAAGGCTTCGGAATCAAACTCAATACTTAAAAATATTACAGATAGCAATAATACTGATTTTTCAGAAAGCCACCTTACATGGTATTCGTATAACGGCATTACGGACAGGTCAAGCACTATGTATGGTGACAGTATAACGCCTGTTTCAGCTCCATCCAATATACCACATATTTTTCCATCATTTGAAAACACACCTTCCACAAAGCCCACAGCATATGATATTGGAGGAAATGCCCTTACTGCAATAGCTACTCTTGCACAATGGTCAGGAATAGAGACAGAAGACAATGCACCATTTACTGCAGATAACTATAAAGAAGAATATGAGATGGCAGACAGCATAGCAGCACACAATGGTACTTCCCGTTACAATTCTGTTGCACATTTGCAGAATTCAGAATGCTATGATAACAGCTCCAGGGCACAAATAAAAAAAGCACTGATGGAACATGGTGCTATTGACATATCTATGTTTTATGATGCATCTGGATTTGAAAATAATACACTTAATGGCAAATCCTTCTACCAGACAAAATATTCTGGCACAATGGCACAGCGTATGGCTAACCACTGTGTAACTATAGTTGGCTGGGATGACAATTATTCAAAGAACAATTTCAGGAACAGGCCTTCTGGCAATGGTGCATGGCTTATAGCTAACAGCTATGGCCCAAAATATAATGACAACGGGTATTTCTGGTTATCATATTATGAACCATCAATATGTGATATTTTTACATTTGATATAGAACCTGTATCCAATTATGACAATAACTACCAGTACGACGGGATTGGCTATGGTGATACTGTTTATATAAAGAATAAAAAAATACAGGGTGCAAATGTATTTACAGCAGACAATGATAGTATACAGGAACTAAAGGCTGTATCATTCTATACACTTACAGATAAACAGGCATACAATATTAAAATATATAAAAATGTTTCTGGCAGTTCCCCTGTAAAAGGCACTCTTGTTAAAGAATGTACAACAAATGGCACTGCCCAGTTCAGCGGATACCATACAGTAACCTTGCCAGAAAGCTGCACAATTAACCCAGGTGAAAAATTCTCTGTTGTCATAACTTATAAATATAATTCTTCTACTGGCAGCCAGGCATATCTTCCAATAGAAGGGCAGGACATATCATCAAGCAGCGTAAGATATAACTATTCATCCAAAAAAGGGCAGAGCTACTATTACCTTAACAGCAAATGGCATGATGCATCAACAAAAGGCTTAAATAATATATGTATTAAAGCATTTACAACTGATTTAAACAAAACTAATGTAACACCATCTGCTACACCAGCATCAACAGAAACACCAGCAACATCAATTACACCTGGTGCAATTGAAACCACATCACCTTCCACAACACCTGCACCTGGAACTACTAGTGCACCTGCTGGAAGTGAAGAACCTGTTAATCCAGACACACCATCCACTAGTACAAGTGAACCACCTGCCACAACATCCGTCCCTGGCGCAAGTGCACTTCCAGTCCCTACTGGTTCACTAGTCCTCAACACAGCCAGGATAAAAATATCCAGGAACTCTGTTACCCTTGGCAAAAATGAAGATTATAAACTAGGTGTTTCAATAAGTGGCGGTTCATCAAACTTATCAGTAAAAAATATAAAATATACAAGCAGTAGTAATAAAGTTGCTGTTGTAGACAGTGCTGGTGTCATTACTGCAAAATCTGCTGGTACGGCAGTTATAACAGCATTTATGGACAGGGCAGAGCCTGCAAGAATACAGGTTATTGTTAAAAAAGCACCTTCTAAAATTAAACTGGCAGCACCTTCACATAAAAAAATCAAAAGAGGCAATACTTTTAAAATCACAGCAAAAGTTCCAGCTGGAAGTGCAAGTTACCATTTTAAATATTCCTCTTCTAATAAAAAAGTTGCGAAAGTAAATAAAAACGGAAAGGTAACAGCAGTAAAAAAAGGAACAGCAGTAATAACTGTAAAGACGTACAATAATAAAAAAGCGTCTATAAAAATAACTGTAAAATAACTTTTAGCCAGGCTAAATATATGTTATATTTAGTCTGGCTGGTAATTATCCTGTTATGTTAATTTCCAGAAAACATGCAATGACAATTGCATAAAGACATAATAAAGAAGTGGTAATAAAAATGAAAGAAAAGAATAAAGGGATACTATGTATAATCTGTGCAGCATTTTTCTTTGCACTTATGAACTTATTTGTTAAGATGTCAGGTGATATCCCAACTTTACAGAAAGCATTTTTCAGAAATATTGTAGCTGTATTTTTCTCTCTTGTACTAATAATCAAAAACCATGTAAAAATATCTGGATGCAAAGGAAACTGGCATCTGGTATTTTTGCGTTCAGTTTTTGGCACTCTTGGCCTGATATTTAATTTTTATGCCATTGACCACTTAAATATTTCTGATGCATCAATGCTCAATAAACTTTCACCATTTTTTGCTATACTATTTTCTTTCTTTATATTAAAAGAAAAAGCAAAACCCTGCCAGCTTGCCTGTGTTTTTGCTGCACTGGCTGGTACTTTATTTATATTAAAGCCAGGGTTCTTATTACCTTCTGGCAACAGTCTGTTTATACCATTTCCTGCGCTTATAGGACTTTTAAGCGGCATGAGCGCAGGCTTAGCCTATACATTGCTGCGCAAGGCGGCTGGAAGAGGTGTACCAGGCAATTTTATTGTATTTTTCTTCTCATTGTTTTCATGCCTGTGTTCACTTCCATATTGTATAACCAGCTATACACCAATGGACTTAAACCAGCTTGTATTCCTGCTTCTGGCAGGACTTGCCGCAACAGGCGGGCAGTTTTCAATTACGGCGGCATACACATTCGCACCAGCTAATGAACTGTCAGTCTACGACTATTCCCAGATAATTTTTGCGGGTATACTAGGATTTTTGTTCCTTGGTGAAATGCCTGACATATTAAGTTATATTGGATATATTATTATTATAAGTGCATCAGTTGTCATGTTCGTTTTGCGTAACAGACGGGATACCTAACGTATCAGCAAAAAACTCAGGACACATATCTAAAAGTGTATTTCCTTCCCTTGCAGGGCTGAACAAGTCAAGCACAGGTTTCATAACACGCTCAAATTTCTCAGGGTCTTTGGACAGACGGAGTATTTCAGCAGTATTTACAGCATCTGAAAGTGCTGTATGCTCTGCTCCTGTAAACTTATAGTCTGCTGCCTGCACTGCCTGTTTTAACTTAATCTTCTTCTCAATTCTTAAAAGCTTGCTATATTCAAGCTGGAAATCTATCCAGTTAGCCGCCATCCTGCCTATAATTTTACCTTTATACCCTTTAAAATCTGCTTCCACCTGGAACTGGTGGATATCGGACATGCTCCATGAATAAAAAGTGGTCTTTTCAGTGCCTATCCATTTACTAAAATCATCCAGTGCTTCAAAAAAACAAGGCGCACCCTCCAGTTTGTCATCTGTAATGCCTGTAAGCTTTATTATCCTGCTGTTCATTTTACCAAATGAAGGGCTTACATAAGTCTGGTACTGGTCCATTACATCAAATTTATCATCCATCTTTACAGCACCAATTTCTATAAGTTCACTTGACAGCTTTTTATCTTCGTGATATTGTTTATCTATTTTATTCATCTCTAAATCTATCATGATATGGTTCACAAGTCCACTTCCTTCCGCCAATTATATATATTGTAGCACAAATTTCACAATATTTAAACATTTTATTAATTTTGCACTAATTATCCAATTTTTTTTGTATATTTTCCCAATGCTCATTATGCTGTTTTATGTAATTCTGTCCACTTTTGTGAAAATATTATAAAAGAAAAAATTTTTTCTGCTTTAAACATTGTTTACTTTTTACATTGGTTTTTCGTCCAAAAGCCCTGTAAAATTGACTTTTTTGTAATTTTGTGCTAAATTAGCTTATGTAATATTAAAGATTATTGTAGACATACAACGAAAGGCAAAGGTGAAAAATGAGCCAGACAGATATAAACAAGGTAAAGTTATCCGTTGATAAAAATATTGGCAGTAAAGTTAAAATCCGTGCAAACCGCGGCAGACATAAAATTGATGTAACTGAAGGTGTTATATGCCAGACTTATCCAAGCATATTTCTTATCCAGGTTGAAAATAAACTGGATAACACTGTCCACACAATTTCTTTCAGCTATACAGATGTATTAACCAAAGATGTACAGATGCAGCTTATATAACTTGATATATATTATGATGCTTATAACAACAGGAGTAATCTTTATTAAAGATTACTCCTGTTGTATTTACATGTCAAACTTCATAACAACCTTTGTACCAAATCCATAGTTGCTTGTAATATTAATACTGCCACCAAGTGAAACAATATTGTGGCGGATAACATCCATTCCTACGCCACGCCCTGAATAATCATTCGCTTTCTCCGTTGTACTTACACCACTCACAAAAAGCAGGTTAATTATTTCTTCTTCTGTATACTCCTCTTCAGGCTTCTTTAACAGGTTATTTTCTTTTGCACTTTTAAGGACTGCCTTTTTATCAATTCCTGCACCATCATCTTCAACATATATTATCAGTTTTCCATCCTTGTTTTCAAATCCAAGCCTTACAATTCCAACAGGTGCTTTGCCCATGCGGTCACGTTCATCCATATCTTCAATTCCATGGTCAACTGCATTTCTTATAACATGCACAAGTGCACTTGATATCTTTTCTCTTTTTGATTTCTCAACAAGTGAAGTGGCACCTCTTGTTATAAGCTTAACTGGTTTATTAAGTGTCCTGGACATCTCATCCACAACAAGCTCCATTTTCTGGGCTACCGCCACAAAATCTGACTTTGTAAGGTGGTCTGCTGCAACTGATAATTCATGTTTTATATTCTTCAGCATCATTAAATCTTTGTGCCTGATTTCTATGCTCTTATCACCTTTAAAACGTGTTTCTATAGTTTCCATAAAACTATTATAGTGCTTTATACTTTTATACATCCTGTCAATATCATCCTGTTTTACCAGCACAACTTCACTGCTGGAAGCATGAGTATCAGCCTTTGGCTTTTCAGCTGCTTTTTTCTCTTCTGTTTTCTTCTCTGGAACAGGGGTGCTTTCTGTATCAGCAGCAATATAATACACCTGTCTTGGCTTTTTGCCTGCTTCTTCATGTAAAGGCTGTGTATCATCATGGTCTTCTTTATTATACTCTTTCTTCAGCCTCTCAAGATAATTCTTAATATCATCTTCTAAATCTTTATGGCTTTGTTCCAGCTTCTCACCTTTAGCGAATTTCTCAATATCTTCTGAGATATAGTTATTATAATTTACTATTATTTTATCAAAACATTCTTTATCCGTAATATCAATTTTATTGTTCCTGAAAAAAACAAGCAGACTTTCAAGAACCCTGCTAGGTACTGCAATAGTATCTAAAAGCATCATTGTAGAATCCGCTTTCATCGTATGTATAACGCGGAAAACCTTTTTAATATAATCTGCATTATAAGTCTGGCAGTCTTTATAATCTGTTATTATACTATTTAATTCATTAGTTAAAGATACTGCCTCCTCATAGAAGATTTCCATCATAGAATCCACAATATATTCCTCCTACTCCTTGTTAACCCTGCCTTTTTGCATTTTAAGACAGGCGCATCTGTTTATGGACTTTATTAAATATCTCCATCATATGTGGGTCAAATCTTTTTCCTGTTTCATTTTTCATTATTTCCAGGCTTTCTTCATTAGAATATGCCTTTCTGTAACATCTGTCGCGGTTCAGCGCATCATATACATCCACTATGGCCATAATCCTTGCAGAAAGTGGTATTTCATCTCCCGACAGTCCATATGGATAACCAGTTCCATCCCAGTTTTCATGATGGTACCTTGCAATATCCACTGCCATATCCACAAGTTCATTATTACCACTATATTTATATATTTTCTCAAGATGTTTAGCACCAGTCTCTGAATGCTTCTTAACAATTTCCCACTCTTCTGGCGTAAGAGTACCTTCTTTTAAAAGTATATTATCTCTTATCGCAAATGTTCCTATATCATGCAACTGTGAAGCAACTTCAATTGTATCAATAAAACTGCTGGTTATCTTTTTATCAAACTTTGGTGAAAACTGAAGGCTCATAGCCAGTATCCTGCAATTAGCCCCTATCATACCCAGATGGCCGTCGCCATTGCCATATCTTGATTCAAGCAGGCTTGCAAGTGCATAAAAAATATTATTCTGCTCTTCTGCAACCATCCGTATCTGTGTATTTACTACTTTATGAAGTTTCTTATTATAAGTTTCAAGTTCCTGCTGCATCTTATAAATCTTAAGATGTGTATCCAGCCTTAATGTAACCTCTTCTTTTTCAAATGGTTTTGCTATATAATCAACTGCACCAAGTTTAAACCCTTTTATTTTATCCTCAACAGAATCAAGGGCAGATATAAAAATTATTGGTATATCCCTTGTTTTTACATCAGCTTTAAGCATTGAACAAAAATCAAATCCATTTATTTCCGGCATTGTTATATCAAGCAGAATAATATGCGGGCTTTTCTGGTTTATTGCTGCTAAAGCCTGTTTTACACTTATAACCGGACGTGGCACATATCCTGCTGATTTTATTATTTCTGATAAAAGCACCAGATTGGCTGAGACATCATCTACTATAAGAATATTTGGCTTCTGCTCCTTATTTGCAGGCATATATTTATCCCTCCTCTTCACCAAATGCCTCAATTATGGCTCTCTTAAGTTCATCATACTGTTCAATGGCAGCTTCATGTGCCCCTTTCCTTACAGTCATCTGTAAACGGAAAGCTTTTCTCTTAAGGTTCATGGTATCTTCTGCAACAAGCTGTTTTATATTGTCTGCAAACGCATCTGCCCTGTCCCAGTTCTCCATTTCAATGCAAATAATCAGTTTCTCCATATTTGCATTAATTTCTTTAATATTTTCATCGGAACCAAGTATATAAAGTTCTGATTCCTCTTCCTCATCAGCAGAAACATCACCAAGATTAAACAAATATGAACTCTCTTTTATATCATCTGTTTCACTGCTGGTGTCTGGTTCTGTCTTTTTTACTCTTACTGAAAATGAAAATGTGCTTCCTTTGCCTTTTTCACTTTCAACATTGACACTTCCACCCATCATCTCCACAAGGTTCTTAACAATACTAAGCCCGAGGCCTGTACCTCCAAACCTCCTTGTTATTGATGCATCAACCTGTGAAAAACTCCTGAACAGTTTATCCATTTCTTCTTCTGCTATGCCTATTCCTGTATCAATAACCATAAAAAACAGCTCAAACTCTTCATCCAGGTCAATTGTTTTTACAACATTTATAACTATCTGGCCTACACTTGTAAACTTAACTGCATTGGACAAAAGATTGTTTAAAACCTGTGTAAGCCTTAACTCATCCCCTATCATCCTGTCCGGAATGTCTGCTGAAACATTACAGATAAGTTTAATTCCTTTTGATTCCACTTGTGGCATATTTACTTTAACAAGTTTATCCATCATCTGGTGGAAACTGAACTCATTATACTCAATAGTAAATTTACCAGACTGTAATTTTGAAAAATCCAGGATATTATTTATAATTTTAATCATATTTGAACAGCACTGCTTAATAATATCAACTGATTCCCTCTGTTCTGAAGTTAAATCTGTTGCCAGCAAGTTCTGTGCAAGCCCCATTACACCATTTACAGGTGTCCGTAATTCATGCGTAACATTGGCTACAAATTCGTTACGTTCCTTATGGACTTCTTCAACTTCTACTTTAGCAGAAATCAGGTCTTTAGCTGTTTCTTTGTATTTGCCTATATTGCGTGCACAGCACATGCCATAACACCCTGTTTCCTCTTCATCAAGAAAACATATATAAGCACTTGCTGGTATACATGTCTGGTTCTTTCTATATACTGCTGTTTCAAAACGTTCTCTCTCTGGTTTTGCCGCAAGTTTTACCCTGTCATCCTCAAGTTCAAAAACTGAACGGAAAATATCCTGTATAAATAAAGCTTCCTCTTCTTCATACTCAAGCTGGCTTGTAACAAGATGGTTTCTCTCACAGACAAAACCGTCTGGTTCAAAGAAGAAAATCATTTCTTCTGGTACATCCAGCAAAGACCTGTACCGCTCCATCCTCTGTTCAAAGCTAAAAAATTCCCCCATTGTATCACACCTCCGCTAATACAAGTACCCTCTCAAAATACATATTTACATAAGTACAGTTAAATATTTGCACCACAGCATTTTTTATATTTCTTGCCGCTTCCGCATGGACATGGGTCATTCCTGCCAACTTTCTTCTCTTTAACTATAGTCCCTGACTTCTTCTGTTTTAAATAAAGCTCTTTCCTGCGTTCCTCTGTAAGAAGAGTGTTCCATGCAGGAAGGCCATAAAGCCACTCTGCCTTTGCCTCAACCATATTATAATAAAGCTTCTCTAAATCTATATCCAGTTTTACTTCTGTATCCTCTGTCATATCTTCAATCGGATTCGGCTCTTTAAGACTGTCATTAATACCATCAAGGAACCCGGCCATATATTTAAGTTCCATATTGTATTTCTGTGCAAGTCCGCCTACAGTTCCACTGACAATGTTAGATGGGTCTGCAAGAAGCTGTTCATAAACAGCTTTCTCCTCCTTAAAATATTTATCCCAGATAGCTTTTCCTGCTTTAGAATTAATATCTACGCCATATGCATATTCTCTCCAGTCCTGTAATAATCCCATAGTACCGTCCTCTCTCAACTAAAATAAATAAATTAATGATTATCTCATTATACCATTAGCAACTTAAAGTGTAAAGCCTGAAAGATGAAAAGACAGGATAACCGCATAAAAAGTTATTACCAATAAAGAGAGATTACAATCTATTTTTTTAGTTTGTTTTATTATATAATGCCGCCTTTATGGCATCAGCT
>JAAWKM010000085.1 GCA_022797375.1 Lachnospiraceae bacterium | reverse complement strand
CTAAAAATACGTATGAAATGATATGCAAATGCAACCAGAGATTTGTCCCGGAATTGGAAATTTTATAAAAGTAATTATCAGCCGGAACGTGAAAAATAGCATAAAAAAATATGTAAAAGAGGAGGTAGTTGTAAGTTTTATTTTCAATATATGTGACTTTTCTATGGTGGTATTATTGCAACTAAAAGGGAGAAGAAAATTTAAGAAGGAGGAGTTTGTGTATGGTAAAAAAGCGTTTATTAAGGAAAGGAGTGGCGTATCTGCTGTCAGCAGCAATGGTATTGACTAGTAATGGGTTAATACCAGGAACAGTGCAGACAGCAAGTGCAGAAGTGGTTATTCCAGAACCAGTTATAGACCTGGATTTTGATAGCGGGACATTGTCTGGTAATACTTATACGGAAGAAGGAGATAATTATACCCTTACAGATGCAGATATTGTAAGTGCCCCAGATAATAGTGCTAATAAAGTGTTTTATAATGGTGGCAGTACTACTGGATTTATGCAGTCAGATAAGATATTTGCAGATAAAAGTTTTTCAGATGGGGTAAGTATCCGTATGAAAGTGCGCCCAGAAACACAAGTAAGTGATTGGAACTTTTTATTTGGTTTTGGGTTTACTAGTGATTCTGCATGGCAGGTTTTAGACGGGACAATAGGTTTTATTACTAGAGAATGGACAACAGGGCATTTTAAAGGCTATTTTCCTGGTGGAAACTGGCAACCTGGAAATACTTTGGGTGGAAGTGCTGAAATAAATAAATATGACTATTTTATGCAAGCAGAAAATTGTGACAGATGGTATGACCTGGCATATGTTTATGGAAAAGATGGAAACTTTTATATTTATGTCGATGGTAAGCTTGCTTTAAAATATACAGCAGCAGAAGGTTATGATAAAGTTTTTGATAGTATTGGTGGAAATGCTAATGCTATTTTCTCTCTTGGTGGTAATATTTTTACGGCAACATCAACTGATGATACTGATTCGAAAAGATGTAATTCTTATTATGATGATGTACAGATATATAATAAAACATTAACATCAGAACAGGTATATAAATTGTATACAGGAAAAAATGCTTCTTCTGCTGATAAAGAGGCTCTGGGCAAAGTAATAGCAGATGCAGAAACAGTAAGGGAAGAACTTTATACACAAGAGTCAGTGGCAACTTTTAAAGAAAAACTTGATGCCGCAAAGGAAGTACGAAATGATGTTTCAGCAGACCAGGATTCAGTTGACGCAGCAGCAAATGCACTTGATGCTGCAAAGAAAGCATTAGTATTGAAAGCAATTGACTTGACATCAGATTTAGTGTTAGACTCTGATATATCTGAAGCTACTTCTGTAATAGACAAGGATAATAAAAAAGTTACTGCTGGTGGTTATGATATTAATGTATTAGGAACTTCAAGTATAGGCAATGGATATATCCAGTCTTCTGTAGATGGTAAAGCACAAGGAGCAGGAGTTTCTTTGGATAAATCTGTGCTTGATGGTGTTTCATTAGATAAAGGCTTTACATTTAATATTAGATGGAATTTTTCAACAGCTCCGCCATCAGACTGGTGGGATTTGATTTCTATTGTTAATGCAAATAATGAATATTTAATGAGAAGTACTGTAGGATTTGTTAGTTTTGCATCAGGGGAAGGAGCAGATAATGGCAATGTATTTCCTGGGGTTGATTGTAAGAATGGTTTTGCCTGGGATAGTTGCAAATCTTATGAAACAGGTGTTGTAAAAAACCTGGCAATTACTGTTGACAGTACAGGATTCAGAATGTATGTAGATGGTGTCCTTGCATGTGAAAAAACTGATATGACACTATATAATTTTGATACTGTGTTTGCAAATATGGCAAAGATTTATATTGGATATGCAGTTAATACCAATGATGGTGATTTGCAAGGAAAGCTTTGCGGTTTACAGGCTTACCACCGTGCTTTGAATGCAGCTGAAATTGATAAACTTGCAAATGATGGCACAGGCACAAGTTTTGAACTTGCTTCTTCTACAGTATTAGTTAAGGTAGGAACGACAGAAAATGTAGGAATAAAGGATACAACAAAACCATCAGATACAATAATTAAAAGCGCTGTTTCAGGAAATGAAAAAATTGCAAAAGCAGAAGTAAAGGATGGCAAACTTGCAGTTACTGGTGTTAGTGCTGGAGAAACAACAATTATTGTCAATACTTCTTATGGGCAGTCAATTGAATATGATGTAAATGTATATACAGAGTTGGTTAGTGTAACAGATATTTCACTTAGTGAAACAAATGCAACTGTCGAAAAAGGCGACGCACTTAAACTTGTTGCAACTGTTTTACCAGAAAATGCTACTGAAAAAGGTGTTACATGGAGTTCTTCTAATGAAGATGTTGCCACAGTGGGTGCTGATGGAACTGTTACAGCAATAGCAGAAGGAATTACTACAATTACAGCAACATCAAAGGAAAACGCAAATATATCTGCATTATGTACTGTGACTGTTACAGAAAGTGATGTTCCAGATAATACAGGGGGTCCGGTTAATGATGAGAGTAAGCTTGGTACATATGGGTCTGGTTTAGCATATAAGCGTGTTGGTGTACATGACCCTTCTATTGTGCAGGACCCAGAAACAAAAAAATACTATCTTTTTGGCTCACATTGTGCATGGGCATGGTCTGATGATTTAGAGAACTGGACATCATTCACTAACAATATTACAGAAAATGAGGGTGGCTCTGCCCATGAAATTTTTAAGGATGAAATTGCCTGGTGTAAAAAAGCAAATGCTAATTACAATGTTACAGGTAATTTATGGGCACCAGATGTAATATGGGATGATGAGTATGTTAATACAGATGGTACAAAAGGCGCATGGCTTATGTATATGAGCATTAACGGACCAGACTGGAACTCAACAATATCCCTGCTCACATCAGACAGGCTTGATGGTGACTGGACTTATGTTGGGCCTGTTATCCAGTCAGGTTTGTCTAAGGGGTATGGTGTAACATTTGATTATACAAAGGTTACTGGTGAAGCAACAGTAAATTCACGATATACTGGTAATGTCAGCAAAGCTGGTAATCCGACATTGGAGGCACATGCTATTGACCCATGTGTGCTTTATGATGATAATGGTGATTTGTGGATGAGTTATGGTTCATGGTCAGGTGGTATTTCCATGATTAAACTTGACAAGGCAACAGGTCTCCGTGATTATAATACTAAATATGCTGATACTGGAAATGCTGTTGGCTCAGATGGATTGATTACAGACCCATATACAGGTTATAAAATTGCAGGTGGTACTGCAGTTAGTGGTGAAGGGTCATACATAGAAAAAATTGGTGATTATTATTTCTTATTCCTTTCTTATGGAGGTTATGCGCCAGATGGCGGTTACAATATGCGTGTATTCCGTTCAGAGGATATAAAAGGGCCTTATAAGGATGTAGCAAATAAAGACGCAAGGACTGTGGTAAATGGCAAAGCTGGTGATACTGCAGGAACTACAGGTATGCGCCTTATGAGTTACTATAAATGGAGTTTTGCTGATTATGGTTATACAGCACAGGGGCACAATTCTGCTACTGTGGATGAAGATGGCAAGGCTTATGTAATTTACCATAATAAATATAATGATGGTACTGCTGCACATGAAGTCAGGGTACACCAGCTTTTAACTAATGAAGATGGCTGGATACTGGCAGCGCCTTTTGAATATGCTGGTGAAACTGTAAGAGAAACTGGTTATTCCCAGAAATTATTTACAGGTGATTATGGTATTATGTTCCAGAAACAAAACATTAACCATGCAAAGCTTGAATGCCAGGCAGAACAGAGAATTACACTTGAAGAAGGAACTTCTTATTCAGATGAAACAGGAACAGGGTATACAGGAAGTATTACAGGTGATTATACAGGTACATGGAAATCAAAAACAGGCAGTCCTTATGTTTCATTAGAGATAGGAGGCATTACTTATAAGGGTGTTTTCTGTGAAGGCACAATTGATGAAACTGATGTTAAAACAATGACGTTTACAGCAGTTGGCAATAACCAGGAGTGCCTGTGGGGATATAAGGCAAAAGACCCAACAGTTGCAATCAGGATGACTATTGATAAAGTAATTAAAATTCCAGATACAGTTGCAACAGATATTCCATTGCCAGCAATGGGTGCAGGTGGCAGTAAGATAACATGGAAGAGCAATAATATAGCAATTGCAGATGATGGCACAATACCGCATTTATTTAATGAAGATGTAAAAGCCACCATGACAGCTACAATTACTAATAATGGCTATACATATGAACATGTTTATGAGTTTACTGTACTGGGCAACGACAGGCTTTCAAGTGGTGATGATGTTGCAATTGGAAAGTTTTACACAGAAAATGCACTTGATATATCACAGCTAAATATGGGAGCAACACCAAAATTTGATAATCCATTCCACTATACACATGAGGATATTTCAGGGGGTGTTTCAATCAGCTTTGATGTAACACGTACTGCTCCTTCTGACCGATTAAGCAATATAATATCATTTAATAATAAACTTGGAAAACTGTATTTTACGGGTGGAAGTTATCTTGGTTATAATGATTTTAATGGACGTTTTATGGATGCAAACTTAAATCCAAATTTTGCACCAGGTACAGATTACCTGGCTGATAATACTAAAACTAATATTAAAATTGAGATTAATCCAGATGGGTTTACAGTATACCAGAATGGTAATGCAGTTTATACATCATCAGGGGTTTTAGATGGAACTGTCCCAGGGGGATTTAGTGCTAACAATCCTGAGAAATCAATGCTTTCATGGATTAAGAATGCCCCTGAGCTGAATTTTGGTTCAGGTAACTTCTGGGCGGATTTAATATTTAAGGGTGAGATAAGTAACGTAGTATGTGCTTATAAGCAGAGTGCCATTGATGTAGAAGGAGGAAGTTCTTCATTATCAGGAATTTATACACAAGATTATGAAAGAGTAAGTGATATAAGCAATGAATGGAAGTCAACAAATGCACAAGGAAATATTTCACTTGGAAGAGAAGATGGGTATGGCAAATATATGCTCTATGACTTTACAGGTGAAACAGGTACAAATTCACGTGGTGCACATTCATACTTTGGTGAAGGCATTACATGGCCAGATGATTATATATTAGAATATGATATGGCATTAAAGGCAGGTAATAACCAGAAAAGCCAGATTGCAGTGCTTACAAATAATGCAGCATTTAATGATAAAAATGAAAATAATGGAATAAATACAGGTTATGTATTTGAAATGTCCGCAACAAATTCTGATACCTGGACAATTAATGGTGATGCATCAAAAACTGTTACTATTCCAAAATCAAAATGGGTGCATTTTAAATTAACAGGTACAAAAGGTTCAGCGACAGCACATCTGTTGATAACAGATGGTAATACAGAATTGTTTAATGGTGATGTTACTGCAACAGATACAGAGGCTATTAAGGGGATGTATATACTTGCTGGACGTTACCAGGCAACATTTAAGGTTGATAATATTGTAGTTGAAGACCCGGATGCAAGCAGTATAGACCGTACAGTGTATGATAAGTTAATGAACCGTGTAAAACAGTATGAGGCTGTTAATGCAATATATACAGATGCTTCATACAAGGTACTTGCAGATGCTGTTGCTGCTGCGGAGAGTGAAGTAACAAATTCAGCATCACAGGATATTATAGACAAACATGTTGAGGCAATTAAGACAGCAATAAAAGGTTTGGAGCGCAAGGTATGTACAGTTACTGTTGAAGATGCAGAAAATGGTACTGTTACAGGGCTTGCAGCAGAAGGAAAGTATATGGCTGGTGACAGCATGGTATTGAAAGCAGTTCCAAGTGAAGGTTATGACCTGGACTGCTGGAAAGCTGGTGAGGAAATTGTCAGCCATAGCAGGAAGTATTCTGCAATGGTTATGGAGGATATTACTTTAACACCAGTATTTAAAGAAGCAGAGGATGTTGTGCCTACACCTCCGCCATCATCTACTGAAAAACCTGTTGTAACTCCTTCATCATTGCCAGCAGGAAGCAACCCGCCATCTTCTTCACTTCTGCCTGGCGGAAATACATCTTCACCAAAACCATCGGGAAACAACCCGGGAGCAATTGGCGGATATGTACCAAATGTTTCAGCAGTTCCAGTTCCTACACCAGTACCTGGAACTACAAAAGCTCCAGAAGCTTCACAGAAGCCGGCAGTTTCGCCAACGCCAGAAGCAAGTAAAGCTCCAGGGGCTTCAGCTACACCAGTACCTGGAACTGATATCAAGGTAGATGAGGACACAGGTACAGTTACAGAAACAACTACAAAAGTTGATGGCAATAAGACAATAGTCATTGAAAAAGTAACTACACCTGATGGTGTGGAAAATACCAAAGAAACTGTAACAGAGAACTTTGATGGTTTAACTGTTAAAACAGAAACATTCACTAATAGTGAAACAGCTTCTGTGCTTGTAACAACAGTAAAATCAGATGCAAGTGGTAAAGTGGTTGATGCCAGTGCTGTAGTATATACAGGGCTTTCTGACAGGAACAGCAATTATTCATCTAAGACAGCAATACCAGAACACTATATGAAGAATGTAAAAGCAGCAGGTATTGACAACATAGATATTTATGTTGAAAAACCTACAGTTGATGCTGTTAAGAACAATCTTGGGCGTAAGATGGTAATTAAAATTTCTGTACCAGATGTGGAAGGTGTTTCTGTAAAGAATGTAATAGTTACAAAAGAAAGTATAGACAGTGCTAAAGAGGGTGTAAGGAAACTTGTTGTAAAAATAGAAAGTGATGTGCCATCAGATTGTTATACAATAACTATACCACAGAGTGAACTTAAGAAGATGGACAGCAAAATTAATGTAGCTGTGAAAACTGGCAAGGTTTCCAGCATGGACAACAGTAACAGCAAAAAGGTAGAGAAGATTTTAACTTCTAATAAACTTGGTAAAAATAATTCTTATGTTGTAAATATAGCCTCAAATGATACAAAGGGCGGCATTAAGGTGACAACACCAGCACTGCTACCATCTGTAAAAGAAGGGGATAAAGTTTATGCATACAGTTATAACAAAAAGACAGGCAAACTTGAAGAAATTCCAAATAGCAAGAGAACTGTTATTGAAGGCGGTGAGGCTGCTATTGAAGGTTTCAGCGGCAATACTTATGTTATAACAGATAAAGAATTAAGTGGTAAAAATGTTGTTACCCTTCTTGACAAGGCAAAAGTATCAGTTGGCAAAACTTCCTTTAAACCTGGAAATAAGACTAAAGTAAAAGTTAATCTTGGAAACGGGCTTGTTTCAAAGCCAAATGTAAACAGCAGTACACCTTATGCAAAACAGGCAGCAGTTGTTACATATAAATCTTCAAGCAAGAAAGTAAAAGTTTCTAAAGATGGCACTGTTACTGCAAAGGGCAAAGGAAAAGCAACAATTACTATAAAGATAAAATTAGCTGGTGGAAAGGTGAAGACAGTTAAGAAAAATGTAACAGTAAAATAATAATTTTAAATAAAGCTTGAAAAAGTAAATACAGGACAGGTAGTAAAAGCCCTGGATGGTTAAAGCCATCCAGGGTGTTTTTGTGGCTGTTAGCTGCTGTTTTTGCAGCGGTCTGTGGATTGTCCTGTGGAGTGGCTGTGAATAGTAACAATCCAAAAGGAATTTTTAGTTAATGCTTTATGAAAAGTTGCATATAAGCAAGATATATTGTATACTAGATAGCAGAGTGCATTTTTTGTGTATGTAAAATATATACGGTTTTAAAGAACAATAGTAATGAGGAATTAATATAAACACATAAGACGGGGTAATAATGAAAGAAAAAGAATGGCGGGGTTTTGCAGTACAAAGCGTTATACTTCTTGCTGTTGTACTGGTATTATCTGTTTTCCATCCAGGTGACATTATAAATGAAAGTGGCATGAAGGCTATGGCGGATGGAACAGCAGCAGTGAAGAATGGCAGGAAAGCAAAAAAGAAAGAAGCCCTGCAGGAATATGAAGGGCCAGTCAGGGCAGATGAAGCACATGTTAAAGCACGGAGCAGTACATATATTAAGATACCAAAGACTGCAGTGCCAACAGGGGCTTCAATATACTTAACAGATAATTATATGAAACAGGGCATAAGCCTGGTTATTGGTGGTACAGCAGGAAAGAAGCTTAAAAAAGAAGATATAGCCAGATATAATAATGGAAGTAAATTTACTGGCAGTGCCAGTAAAAACAATAAAAGAGATATTATAGAAAGTATAAGTACAAAATATTACATTACTAAGAAAAAGAAATACAGGACAGTTCTTGAATTTAAAACAAAACACCTGTATGCACCTGTACTTTATGAAACAGATACAGGATATTTTATTTCACTTGCAAAGCCAAAGGATGTATATGATAAAATAATAGTTTTAGATGCAGGCCATGGTGGCATTGATGAAGGGACCTCTTCTGCCAGAGGGCACCATGAAAAGGAATATACACTGCTTGTATTGCAGGAACTTAAAAAACTTATGGACAAGACAGATATTAAGGTTTATTATACACGTCTTAGTGACCAGAAGGTGACAAAAGCTGCCAGGACAAATCTTGCTAATAAGCTGGAAGCAGACCTTTTTATAAGTATACATTGCAATTCATCAGAAAAAGGTGATGGCAGGGCATATGGTGTAGAAACATTGTATTCAAAAAGGAAACCTGTTAATTCAAGGCTTGGCAACAAGAAGCTTTCACAGATATTGCTTGACAGTGTTGCAGAAGAAGTGGATAACAAGAAGCGTGGAGTTATAAGAAGGGAAGGGCTTTATATTATGCACCATTCTGATGTTCCTGCATCAATTATAGAAATAGGGTATATGTCTAATAAATCAGATTTAAAATATATTTTAAGCAAGAGTGGCAGAAAAAAGGTTGCCAGAGGTATTTATAAAGGGATTATGGAGGCACTGGAATGAAGAAAATTATTGTTGCTACCTGTAATGAACATAAAATAAAAGAAATACGTGAAATTCTTGCAGGGGATGGCATAGAATATGTATCATTGAATGATGAAGGGCTGTCAGACATAAGTATTACAGAGGATGGTTCTACATTTGAAGAGAATGCAGTAATAAAGGCAAAGACAGTATCAGAGGCCACAGGCCTTATGGTGCTTGCTGATGATTCAGGGCTTGAAGTTGATTATCTTGGAGGTGCTCCTGGAATTTATTCTGCCAGGTATATGGGTGAAGATACTCCTTACACAGTGAAGAATAACCATATAATAGAACAGCTTAAAGATGCTAAGGATGAGGAAAGAAGTGCAAGGTTTGTATGCGCAATGGCATGTGCATTTCCAGATGGAAGGATAATTACTACAGAAGGAAAAGTAGAAGGGCGGATTGCATATGAAGAGCAGGGGGAGAATGGTTTTGGATATGACCCTGTATTTTACCTTCCTGAAAGAAGATGTACAACAGCCCAGCTAAGCCCGGAGGAGAAGAATGAATTAAGCCACAGGGGAAGGGCCCTGCGGGCAATGCATGAAAAGCTTTCAGAAGAAGGGATAATATAAGTGCCTATGAAAATATTAATAGTAAGTGATACTCATGGCAACAATACAAATCTCAGAAAGGCAGTAGCCAATATGGGAGAAAGCCTTAGCTTAATGGTGCATCTTGGTGACCTTATGTGCCACCCGGATGTTATAAGGGAAATTGCAGGCTGCCCTGTTGAAATTGTCAAAGGGAATTGTGATTCATTTACAGATATACAGGCAGCAAGGCTTATAGATATAGCAGGGCATAAAGCATTTATTACGCATGGACATTTATATGGAGGCAGCTGGGGTATAGGCACTATGAAAGATATTGCAAAGGAGAATGGTGCAGAAATAGTTATGTTCGGACATACACATGAGCCAATGCTGGATAAAACTCCTGGCATGACAGTAATAAACCCTGGCAGCCTGTCAAAGCCAAGGCAGGATGGCGGCAGGCCTACATATATTGTTATGTCTGTTAATGATAATGGAAGTACAGATTATTCTTTAGTGTATATGTAATAAAATTATACTATTCACAGCTGGTTAAATTTGAGGTTTTTAAAGTGCTGCTTGTTACTATAACGGCGTATATGTGAATAGTAACAATAAAAGGATGGGAAAGCCAGGGCTGGCTTTGCAGGAATGAGGTGGAACATGCAGCTTACAGATAAAGAGTTTTCATGGATTGTGTCATATGTTCATGGAAAATATGGAATTAACCTGTCACAGAAAAGGATTTTAATTGCAGGAAGGCTTGAGAATTATCTTTTAAGGAATGGCTACCATAGTTACAGTGAATACATAGCTAAGGTGGAGCAGGACCCAGGTGGTGAGGAAGCTACCAATATGATTAATGTACTGACTACAAACCATACATTTTTTATGAGAGAACCAGTACATTTTGAATATATGCAGAAAGTGGCACTTCCCTGGATAAAACAGAGTGCCGCTGCAAAAAAAGACGCCAGGGTATGGTCAGCGGCGGCA
Source organism: Lachnospiraceae bacterium (assembly GCA_022797375.1). Classification (GTDB taxonomy): domain Bacteria; phylum Bacillota; class Clostridia; order Lachnospirales; family Lachnospiraceae; genus Butyribacter. The sequence continues at coordinate 5,676 of JAAWKM010000085.1, read as the reverse complement.
TCAACAGGTGAAGAACCTTATGTAGTTGCAATGGTATTGAAGGAATTTTTTGGAATGGATCCTGGCTGGAATACACAGGTGCTGGCAACAGATTTGTCAACAAGGGTACTGAAACATGCAATGGAAGGCAAGTATCTTGCTGAACAGATAGTACCGCTGCCTGATAAGTGGAAGAGAAAATATTTTACACGTATTTCTAACGAAGAATACCAGGTAAAAGCAGAACTAAGGAAAGAATTAGTGTTCAGGCAGTTTAACCTTATGGATGATATTAAATTTAAAGGGTTATTCCATATAGTTTTTTTACGGAATGTTATGATATACTTTGATGAAGATACTAAGACAAAGCTTTTAAACAGGATTTACAGCCATATGGAACAGGGAGGTTTCTTGTTTATTGGAACAACAGAAAGCATAGATAAAGTAGCTACACCTTTTAAATATGTGCAGCCGTCAATCTACATGAAAGGATAAAGCATAACCAGACGGGCATTTGCAACGGGCAGCTGCATATATACGGTTGTTACCACTGTTCTGGCGGGAGCCCGGGTTTCTGCATGGTTGTGCTAAACTAAATTTAAAGAAGGGATGTAATATTATATGAGGCCTATAAGAGTTTTAGTTGTTGATGATTCAGCATTGTTCAGGAATATGCTGTCACAAATACTGGACAGTGACCCTATGATACATGTAGTGGCAACGGCAGCAGACCCATATCAGGCAAGAGACATGATTATACGCTATGAGCCTGATGTAATGACACTGGATGTTGAGATGCCCAGGATGGATGGTATAGCATTTCTTAAGAGGCTGATGCCACAGCACCCTATACCTACCGTTATGATTAGTTCACTTAATTCAGCAGTTTTTGATGCAATGGCAAATGGGGCGGTTGACTTTGTAGATAAACCACAGAACCTGAGCACAGAGAAAATGAGTGCCTGGATAAAAGGTGAGCTTATAACAAAGATTAAAATTGCATCTACAGTAAAAGTAGGCAGATATAAGGCAGCAGAAGAATTTAAGGTAAATTCTACTGGAAAACAGTATCCAAATAAAGTGGTTGCGATAGGGGCTTCTACTGGGGGTACAGAAGCAATTTTCAGCGTAGTAAGTAAGTTTAATGTTGATATACCTGGAACAGTCATAGTACAGCATATGCCGCCCGGATTTACTAAAATGTATGCTGAGAGGCTTAATAACCAGTGCAGGGTTGCTGTAAAAGAAGCTGAAAATGGTGATGTACTTGAGAGAGGCAAAATCCTTCTTGCAGCAGGTGACAAACATATGAGGCTTGTGAAGTCAGGCAATATATACCGTGTGGAATGTAAAGAGGGGGAAAGGGTGAATGGCCACTGTCCTTCAGTTGATGTATTATTCCACTCAGTTGCATCTGCCGCAGCAGGTAATGCTGTAGGTGTAATTCTTACAGGAATGGGCGGTGATGGTGCACTGGGGCTTGCTGCAATGCGCAAGGCAGGTGCACATACAATAGGACAGGATGAAAAAAGCTGTGTCGTATATGGTATGCCAAAAGTTGCTTTTGATTTAGGGGCAGTTGAATACCAGGTACCACTGGAAAATGTCGCAGCAAAGGTGTATAATATACTTAATTCAATACCTTAATATATAAGGAAATTATATTTATAGTACCATCTGCTTAATAAAGCATGGTAGAATGGAGGTAATTATGAGAATACTTATCGCAGAGGATGATTTTGCAAGCAGGAAATTTATGCTGAAATTTTTGTCAAAATTCGGTGAGTGTGATGTAACAGTTGATGGCATGGAAGCAGTAGACGCATATCTTATGGCGCTTGATGCAGAGACACCTTATGACCTGGTATGCCTTGACATAATGATGCCAGCATTTGATGGTTACCAGGCCTTAAAGGCTATAAGGGATATTGAACAGGAGAGGAAAATTCCTGAAGAGGAAAGGGCTAAAATCATTATGACAACAGCATTAAATGAAAGTGCTAATGTAAATAAGGCCTTTGACCTTGGATGTGTGGGGTATGCTGGAAAGCCTATAGACCAGGCAAAGTTTGAGAGTGTTTTAAGAAAGCTGGAACTGATACCATAAAAATTGTAATAAGGACACCTGGGCTGTAAAGGACAGAAACCCAGGTGCTCCAGATTTTACTTTACTGCCCTTTTTTACATAAGAAAATGTTAAAGCATTCTTCATTATGAGGGCTTAAGAAAGGAGTAAATAATGTCTGACGATTTGATTACAGAAGGCATGCTGGATATGTTTATATTTGAAACAGAACAGGGCCTTGAAAATCTTGAAAATATATGCCTGGACAGTAAGGATGCAGGCGGTTTTGATGAAGATAATGTAAATGAGATATTTCGTATAATGCATACTATAAAAGGTGCTTCTGCTGTTATGATGTACCAGAACATAGCTACACTTGCACATAAACTTGAAGATGTATTTTATTTTATAAGGGAAAATAATCCTGAAGATGTGCCTCATGAAGAACTTGTTGATGATGTGCTGGAAGTATCTGATTTTATAACAAATGAGCTTGAGAAAATTAAAGATGGCATGGAGTCTGATGGTGATTCAAAAGAACTTATTGAGAGGCTTACAGTATTCCTTGACAAGATACAGGGCAATGTTCCAAGTGATACAGTTGTCCCTGTAGAGGAAACACCTTTACAGGAAACACCACATTTCTATATTGCACCTGTTGCGTCTGAGGACAGCAGGTTTTATAGTATATTTATTACTTATATGAAAGACCTTGATATGGCAAATATAAGGGCATATATGGCTGTAAATTCGCTTAAGGGGATTGCTGAGGACATACTTTTTACACCTGCAGATATAATTTCAAACCCTGAAACATCTAATGTTGTACTTGAATTTGGTTTCAGGATTGCCCTGCAGACAACAGAAGGGCCAGACAGGATTATGGAACTTGTAAATTCCAGTGCAGGTATAGAAAATATAGAAATTAATGAGTGTACAGCTGAAGAATTCCTTGAGTTCTGTGCAGAGGCAGAAGCAGAAGCTCCTATGTCAAGTGTTGGCGAAGTCCTTACAGAACCTATTGAGCAGCCTACAATACTTATAGACAGCCAGAAGCCGCAGGCAGTAAAAGAGGAGATGGCAAAACAGGCAGGGGAGTCACCAGAGGGTAACGGCAATAAAGAAGAAAAACCTTCCAAAAAAGCACCTGTAAAGCGTCCAGCACCAAAGAAAGGTGAGGCACAAAGCTTTATAAGTGTAAATATTAAAAAAATGGATTTGCTTATGGATTTGATAGGAGAGCTGGTAATTGCAGAAGCAACTGTCTTACAGAATCCAGATTTAAAAGTGCCAGGGCTTGACCTTTCTAATTTCCAGAAGTCGGCAGCACAGTTATCAAAGATTACATCTGAACTCCAGGATGCAATTATGGCAATGCGGATGATGCCACTTAAGAATACATTCCAGAAGATGAACCGTATTGTATATGATACATCTAAGAAACTTGGTAAAGATATTGAACTTGAAGTAATTGGTGAAGACACAGAAGTTGATAAAAACATTATTGAGCATATATCTGACCCTCTTATGCACCTTATACGTAATTCAGTTGACCATGGTATTGAAAGCAATGAGGAGCGTGCAGAAGCAGGCAAGGTTGAAAAAGGAAGGATTGTGCTCGAGGCTAAGAATGAGGGCGGACAGGTATGGATATCTGTTTCTGATAATGGGCATGGCCTTAACAGGGAAAGCATTCTTGCCAAGGCAAAGACAAACGGGCTTCTTGGAAACCGTTCCGAAAAGGAACTTACAGACAAAGAAGTATTTAACTTTATTACACTTCCAGGATTCTCTACTAAGAAGCAGGTTACAGAATATTCAGGCCGTGGCGTAGGAATGGATGTTGTTGTAAAGAATATACAGGATGTAGGCGGAATGCTGGATATAGAGAGTGTACAGGGTGAGGGTTCAACAATGACTATGAAAATTCCTCTTACTCTTGCTATAATTGACGGAATAATATTCTCGGTGGCAGATACAAACTTTGTGTCACCTACAAACAGTGTATCTGAATTTATCAGGCTTTCAAGTGATAAGCTTATAGTTGAGCCAGATGGTGAAGAATACGTAATGATACGTGAAGAGTATTATCCTCTTATCAGGCTGAACAAGTTCTACCACCTTAACGGGGCAGTTGACAATATAGAAGATGGCATTGTAGTAGTGCTTACACATGAAGACAAGAACTTTGCAGTATTCGCAGATAAGCTTGTAGGGGAACAGGAAATAGTTGTTAAGCCTATTCCTCCATATATTAAGAAAGTAAACGGATTATCAGGATGTACGCAGCTTGGTGACGGAAGCATAAGCCTTATTATAGATGCCGGGGCACTTGCAAGGGCATAGTGATATATTTCCGGGCAGATGTTTGTAATGATAAAACAGTAAAAATATAAAGTAAAAAAATACCATCATAAAAAGTTTGCTGCAGGTTCTTTTTATGATGGTATTATTATAAAATTATAATGTAATAAATGCAGGTTTGTATATTATTTATTGTAAATGCTTATCTGCATAGAAGCAGCAATGAAAGGGAAAATATATGTTTTCAGAACAGGAACTTGGTGGGATTGTACAACAGATTACGCAGAATTATAAAAATGAAGAACTTTTTTATATTAAGAACGGGTGCTGTATGCCTGGCAGGGACTGTATAATACATATAATGTTACGGCTCCGCCAGATTATGTTTCCTGGATATTTTGATGATGAGTACCTTGGAAGGACTGTGCCAGAATATTTTGTGGGGCATAATATATTAAAGCTTTATGATGACTTATTATGCCAGCTTAAATCAGCATTTATACAAGTGTCACAGGATGATGTACATGAAGAAGACATTGCAAATAAATGCGTGGAAATATGTACTAAGTTTTTTGCATCACTTGGGGATATCCAGAATATGCTCCTAAAAGATGTTGAGGCAGCATATAATGGAGACCCTGCAGCCAAGACAAAACAGGAAATAATTTTCTGTTACCCAGGGCTTCTGGCAGTATTTGTATACAGGATTGCCCATGAGCTTTATAAAATGGATGTACCGCTTATACCACGTATTATGTCAGAGTATGCACATAGCCATACAGGAATAGATATAAACCCTGGTGCGGAAATAGGTGAGTATTTCTTTATAGACCATGGTACAGGCGTAGTAATAGGTGAAACTACAATAATAGGTAATAATGTAAAAATTTACCAGGGCGTAACACTTGGGGCGCTTTCAACTAGAAGCGGCCAGCTTCTTCGTGATATAAAAAGGCATCCGACTATAGAAGATAATGTAACCATTTACTCAAGTGCTTCAATACTTGGCGGTGAAACAGTAATAGGCAAAGGGTCGGTAATAGGAGGCAATGCATTTATAACAGAATCAGTGCCTCCAGGAACAAGGGTAAGTGTAAAAAATCCTGAATTAAAATTTACAGAAAAGACTGCAAGCCTGTCTATAAATGAGCTGTTTGATTAAAAATTTTTAAGGCCTGCAGCTTATATGTTTTTGTATATGAGTGTATTAGTATATTAGTGGCTTAAAATTGTTACTATTCAGCCTTACGGCTTAATAGTAACATAGCAGTGCTTTCAGCACTGGTTATGTACACATTTTGCACAAAAAATGTGCAAAATGGCACTGT
>JAAWKM010000084.1 GCA_022797375.1 Lachnospiraceae bacterium | reverse complement strand
GTCTGACAATCATTACAATTTCACACAAGAAAAATGCAAAAACAGCATTTTTCATTACTATTTGTGCCGTGCAAAGCACGGCATGGGGATTTTTATGAATGCTGCACTCTCACCTGTTATGTACAGCATGCCGTTTTCTATTTTTGTACCGTTGCCAAGTTTATAGATTACTTCTCCCATATTATAAGGACATGGGCAGCGTGCTTCTTCTGCTGAAGGGTTAAGTGCTACTAATATATTATTGTCCCTGTCAGACCTCAGGTAGACAAGAGGGTATTTTGCTGGCTCACAATACACAAATTTGATTTCGCCTGATGCACATAAGGCTGGATGGTTCTTACGTATTTCTGCAAGTTTCTGTATTTCATGCCATAGTGAATCCTGGTCCGCCATATCCACAGATACAACAGGTGCATCTTCCTGTAAATCCTGCTGGATATATAGTTTATCTGCAGGCGCATCTGAGAAGCCATAGTTTTGCCTGTTGTCCCATTGCATAGGGGTTCTTGCACCAGTGCGGTCATATCCGCCTTCTACAGAATTTAGTTCAAGGTGGCGCATGCCAATTTCATCCCCATAGTATATAAATGGCACACCTGGCATGGACATAAGGAAAGCATATACAAGTTTAAGTTCCTGGCAGTCAAGGTATTTTCTGATACGCTCCATATCATGGTTGCCAGAAGGTATGCACATCATGCCTTTTTTGTTAGTTAAGTTATAGTTTTTTGTATAAGTTTCTACAAAAGGAAAAGCATCCCCCTTGCCTTCACGGCTGAAATATGGATGTTCACAACGGAATAAATCCAGATAGTGTGAAGGCCCGAAGTGAAGAAGGAAATCCATATGAAACCCGCCTGTAAGGGATTTGTCTGGTTCTCCCCATTCGGAAACCAATGCTGCATCCGGGAATTCATTATCAAGGAAAGCACGTATATCCTGCCATAATTTAATTGTTTCTATGCTGTCTGTATCATTTTTGACAAGAGAGCCTGCCATATCTACACGGAAACCATCGCAGCCTTTTGAAAGCCAGAATTGCATTATATCTTTCATTGCCTGTCTTGTTGCCAGTGCTTCTGGTGAATTTACTGCACTTTGCCAAGGTTCAGATGGATTGGCGAATCCGTAGTTTAGTGCAGGCTGGTTAGAGAAAAAGTTGACAGCAACATTTCCATTACGCTGGTAAAGCCCTCTTAGGGAGCCAGTTATACTTCCATAACCTGTTACATCTGTCCATATACTGTCACTCCAGATATACCTGCCTGAATACTGGTTTGGCTCTGCCTTGCATGACTCTTTAAACCATGAATGCTCTATAGATGTGTGTCCTGGTACAAGGTCTAAAATAACATGCATATCACGTTTATGTGCTTCTTCAAAAAGGTTTATTAAATCATTATTTGTACCATAACGTGGTGCTACCTGGCAATAGTCTGCAACATCATAGCCAGCATCGCCAAAAGGTGATAAGTAACATGGGTTAAGCCATAAAGCATTACATCCAAGTTCTTTTACATAGTCAAGTTTGCTGGTAATTCCAGGGATGTCTCCAATGCCATCTCCATTACTGTCACAGAAACTCTGTGGGTAAATTTCATAAAAAATACTTTTTTCAAGCCAATGTTCCATAATATTTAGTCCTCCTTATATTATAATTTATTAGTTAAGGTTTTTCTGGCATATATGCCGGGCTGTCTTTAATAATTGTAGTATATCCTGCTGTAATATAGTTTTGTTGAAAAATATCCATGATTTATATTAAAATATCCATATAAACGGACAGGATAAAATACCAGGGATATAAAATAATAAATTTAATATATAGGAGATACAGGTATGGCAAAGGAAAAAGAATTACAAGAAACAAGAAAACAAGGAACACCGATGCATCCTTTAAAAATATATAAAATGTATGATATTAATGGAAAAATTGATGTACCATACCACTGGCATGATAATGTAGAAATATTGTGTATACAAAAGGGCAGGCTGTCTCTTATGGTAAAAGATACTTTATATACAGTGGAACAGGGGGAAGTTTTTTATATTAACCCACGTGAACTTCATGGCATGAATTCGCTGACGCATGACTGTACATACCTGGCATTTGTTTTTCCGCTGCAATGGCTGCAGTTTGCCCAGGCGGACGAGGCAGGGGAAAAGTATTTAAAACCACTTGAGAAAGAAGGTACATATATTACAAACCGGCTGCCTGTGCATACAGCGGGGTGTGCTGTACCAGTTCTGGAAAAAATATATTCACTTTACCAGGAAGATGGGGATGGTGCATGGCTTGGTATTAAGGCGGGAATGCTGCTTTTTTATTATTATGTATACAGGGACAGGCTGGCAAGCCGCAGGCAGGATAATTCTGCATATATGGACACACTTATGGAAATTTCATTGTATATACAGGAGAACTGCCAGTATCCGCTTACGCTGGAAACACTTGGCAGGAAATTCCATATGTCGCCAAAGTATTTTAGTGTATATTTCCAGAAGCATTTTGCGAGAAATTTTTCAGACTATCTTATGGCGGTACGGATAGAAAATGCAAAAAAACTGCTGGCTGGTACAGATGCTGGTATGGAACTGGTTGCACAGCAGTCAGGGTTCTCAAGCAGCAGTTATTTTATACGTGTATTCCGTGAAACATCAGGAATAACACCAGGGCAGTACCGCAAAGAATTTAAAGGCAGGCAGTGAAAACACCATATGGCCTGCATGACAGGGGATATAGCAAAATGCTGGTAAAATAACATTATTACATAGAAAATATTGTTAAATAATACTAATAAAAATCTTAAAAATTTCAATGACCATAGAAAAATATTCTATGTTTTCTTGCTGTTACATTGTATATACTGTCAATATCAACAAAGAACACATATAAACATATCAAGAGAAGGGAGAAAAAAACGTATGAAGAAAAAATTTATTTCAATGGCAATGGCAGCAGTTCTTGGTCTTTCACTGGTGGGATGTGGCTCAGGTCCTGACAACGCATCATCGGGTGGAAAGGATAACGGCAGCAGCAGTAACAGTAAAGGCTCATCATCAGAGGTGGCAAACAAGGATAAACCTTTAGTATGGTTTAACCGCCAGCCATCCAACAGTTCTACAGGCGAACTTGATATGGATGCCCTGTCATACAATGACAAAACATATTATGTAGGGTTTGATGCAAACCAGGGTGCAGAACTCCAGGGTACAATGGTAAGTGATTATATCAAAAACAATATTGATAAAATCGACCGTAATGGTGACGGTGTAATAGGTTATGTACTTGCTATCGGGGATATAGGACATAATGATTCTATTGCACGTACAAGGGGTGTGCGTAAGGCGCTTGGTACAAGTGTTGAAAAAGATGGTGATATTAACAGTGAACCAGTTGGTACGAATACAGATGGTTCAGCTTCGTCTGTAAAGGACGGGGAAATTGAAGCTGGCGGCAAGAAATATGTAGTACGTGAACTTGCTTCCCAGGAAATGAAGAACTCAGCAGGTGCAACATGGGATGCTGCTACAGCAGGTAATGCAATAGGTACATGGTCATCATCATTTGGTGACAGCATTGATATAGTAGTATCAAACAATGATGGCATGGGAATGTCAATGTTTAACGCATGGTCAAAAGATAATAAAGTACCTACATTTGGTTATGATGCAAATAATGATGCAGTTGCTGCAATAGCAGATGGTTATGGCGGAACAATAAGCCAGCATGCAGATGTGCAGGCATACCTTACATTACGTGTATTGCGTAATGCCCTTGATGGTGTAGAAATCGATTCAGGTATTGGCAAGGAAGATGAAGCAGGTAATGTCCTTTCTGAAGATGTATATGTATATGATTCAGAACACCGTTCTTACTATGCATTAAACGTTGCAGTTACAGCTGAAAATTACAAGGACTTCACAGACTCCACAAAAGTTTTTGACCCTGTATCTAAACAGCTCGACAGCGGCTCACATCCTTCAAAGAAAGTATGGCTGAATATATATAACGCTTCTGATAACTTCTTAAGTGCAACATACCAGCCACTTCTCCAGAATTATGATGACCTTCTTAACCTGGAAATTGATTACATCGGTGGTGACGGGCAGACAGAGTCCAATATTACAAACCGTCTTGGAAATCCAGGACAGTATGATGCATTTGCTGTTAATATGGTTAAAACAGATAATGCAGCTTCATATACAGCTTTACTTAACCAGTAATACCATTTAGGTATTTCAGGCACAAAACAGGTTTTAAGGGCGTGCTTTGCGGCACGCCCTGGAAAGAATAATAAATGAGGTAGCGGACAATGGCAAATAACAAAGATGATATTGTTTTATCAATACGCGGCATGAGCAAGTCGTTTGGCAGGAACCGTGTTCTTGACCATATAAACCTCGATGTTAAACGTGGAACTGTTATGGGTCTTATGGGTGAAAATGGTGCTGGTAAATCAACAATGATGAAATGCCTTTTTGGTACATACCAGAAAGATGAAGGGACTATTTTTCTGGATGGACGCGAAACCAGCTTTTCAGGACCTAAGGATGCACTTGAAAATGGTGTTGCAATGGTGCACCAGGAATTAAACCAGTGTCTTGAAAGAAATGTAATGGATAACTTATTCCTTGGGCGTTATCCTGTTAATTCCCTTGGTATAATTGATGAAGGCAGAATGAAAAAGGAAGCTTCTGAACTTTTCAGGAAGCTTGGGATGACAGTAAACCTTACCCAGCCTATGCGTAATATGTCTGTATCACAACGCCAGATGTGTGAGATTGCAAAGGCTATCTCCTACAATTCAAAAGTAATCGTACTTGATGAACCTACTTCTTCACTTACAGTACAAGAAGTAGATAAACTTTTTGAAATGATGAGGATGTTAAAAGAGCAAGGTATTGCTATGGTCTATATTTCACATAAAATGGATGAAATTTTTGAGATTTGTGATGAGATATCTGTACTGCGTGATGGCAACCTGGTTATGACAAAGAGCAGCAAAGACACTGACATGAATGAACTGATTGCGGCTATGGTTGGACGTTCACTTGAAAACCGTTTCCCGCCAGTTGATAATACGCCTAAAGGCAATATTTTATCCATACAGCATCTTTCCACAAAGTTTGAACCATATTTACAGGATGTTTCATTTGATGTAAAGGAAGGGGAAGTTTTTGGTTTGTATGGTCTTGTAGGGGCTGGACGTACAGAGCTCTTAGAAACAATTTTTGGTATGCGCACCAGGGCGGCAGGACGTGTTTATTTTAATGGCTGCCTTATGAACTTTGCAAGTCCAAGTGAAGCTATGGATAATGGTTTTGCACTGGTTACTGAAGAGAGAAAGGCAAACGGGCTTTTCCTGAAAGCTGACCTTACTTTTAATACTACGATTGCAAACCTGGATGAGTATAAGTCCGGGCTTATGCTTTCTGATTCTAAGATGGTTAAAGCCACTGCAAAGGAAATCAAAATTATGCATACAAAGTGCATGGGACCGGAAGATATGATTTCAAGCCTTTCAGGAGGCAACCAGCAGAAAGTTATTATAGGGAAATGGCTTGAGCGCAGCCCAAGAGTGTTTATGATGGATGAACCGACAAGAGGTATTGACGTTGGTGCTAAATATGAAATCTATGAATTAATTATTAATATGGCAAAAATGGGAAAGACAATTATTGTTGTTTCTTCTGAAATGCCAGAAATACTTGGAATTACAAACCGCATTGGTGTTATGTCAAATGGACATCTTTCTGGAATTGTCAATACAAGCGAAACAGACCAGGAAGAACTTTTAAGGCTCAGTGCCAAATATTTATAGCGAGGGAGATGAACATATATGGGAAATAATGCAATTCTTACAGAAAAACAGGAAATGGAACTGCGTAAAAAGATAGATGATTATGTAGGAAAAATCCAGGCAGAAATTGACAGTCTCAGGGCAGACGGGACAGATAAAGTTATCTCTCTCCAGAACCATATTGATGTGACAAAGAGAGACCGTACTATTACAAAAGAAGAAAAAGACAGAATTATTGCAAAGGATATGGCAGAACTTACAAAGGCAAAAGCAACAGAAGAAAGTAACAAAAACCAGATTTCAAATTTAATTTCTGATGCGGAAGCTTATCTTAAAGTGCATTTTGACAAGGACTATTACCAGCCTGTATGTGAAAGCTGTGCACTGGAAAAACAGGCTGCAAATGAAAAATACCAGACAAAAGTTGCAAAACTTAAAATGGAGCACCAGGAAGCTGTATCAAAGCTTTCAGGGCAGCAGGAAATAAAAGATGAGAAGTATGTATTTAAAAACAGGCTGTTTGATGCAAAGATGGGGTTAGAGAAAGATTTACACCAGATAAAGGACAGAAGACATGCTGCTTATAATCATAAATACCATCTTCTGGATTTGCTCCGTATGTCGAAATTTACGTTTATGGAAACAAGGGCGCAGAAATGGGAGAATTATAAATATACATTTAACCGCAGGGCATTCCTTTTACAGAATGGCTTATATATTTCTATTTTGCTTATATTTATTGCACTTTGCATAATTACACCAATAGTAAAAAATACCCCGCTTCTTACTTATAACAATGTTTTAAATATTTTACAGCAGGCATCACCAAGAATGTTCCTTGCGCTTGGCGTTGCAGCATTAATTCTTCTTGCAGGTACAGACCTTTCCATTGGGCGTATGGTTGGTATGGGCATGACAACAGCAACTATTATTATGCATAAGGGCATTAATACAGGTTCAGTTTTCGGGCATATATTTGATTTTACAGGAATGCCTGTAATTGTAAGGGTAATCCTGGCACTTGTAGTATGTATAATTCTATGTACATTTTTTACAACTATTGCAGGTATTTTTACAGCTAAATTTAAAATGCATCCTTTTATTTCTACAATGGCAAACATGCTTGTAATCTTCGGGCTTGCTACATATGCGACAAAGGGTGTGTCATTTGGTGCTATTGAATCATCAATTCCTGAAATGATTATTCCTAAAATAAACGGCTTCCCAACAATTATCCTCTGGGCAGTAGCAGCAGTTGCAATAGTATGGTTTATATGGAATAAAACAACATTTGGCAAGAACCTGTATGCTGTAGGTGGAAACCCTGAAGCAGCATCAGTTTCTGGTATTTCAGTATTTGCAGTTACAGTTGGCGCATTTGCCCTTGCAGGCATACTTTATGGATTTGGTTCATGGCTTGAGTGTGTCAGGATGACTGGTTCTGGTTCTGCTGCATACGGGCAGGGCTGGGAAATGGATGCAATCGCTGCCTGTGTAGTAGGTGGTGTATCTTTTACTGGTGGTATAGGTAAGATTTCAGGTGTGGTAACAGGTGTATTTATTTTTACAGCTCTTACTTATTCTCTTACAATACTTGGTATTGACGCAAACCTCCAGTTCGTATTTTCAGGAATAATAATTCTTGTATCAGTAACACTTGACTGCTTAAAGTATGTACAGAAAAAGTAGAAATAGGATTTATGTTTAATAAAAATGAAAAGGAAGAAGGGGAAATACTAAAAAAATAAGGAGGAAAGTTTATGAGAGCAAAGAAGGCACTGGCAGCAGCACTGGCATTCAGTGTAGCTGCAACAGGTATTCCGCTGCCATCAAACATTGTGCAGGCAGCGGGCAATGACAGTTCTGTATTTAAAGGTGAGGAATGGTTTGACCAGAATGACGTGTTCCAGGTGAACAGGGAAGATGCACATGCAAGTTTTATTGGATTTGATAATGCAGACAGTGTAAAAGACCCTGCACTCAGGAAGAAACATGAAACATCGCCATATTACCAGTCATTAAACGGTACTTGGAAATTCCAATGGGTACAATCACCTCATGAAAGAAATATGGAGTTTTACAAGAATGGTTATGATACCAGTAAGTGGGATGATATCAAAGTTCCTGCAAACTGGCAGACAGAAGGCTATGATTCACCAAAGTATACTGATACACGCCTTCCATGGGAGGGTGTAGAAGACCCGAGGGCAAATTATGGATTAGATGAAGACAGCCCGAGAGGTGTTTCACCAACAATTTATAACCCGGTTGGCCATTATAAGAGGACATTTAAGACACCTGCAGACTGGGACGGGAAAGAGGTTTTTGTATCTTTCCAGGGTGTAGAGTCTGCATTCTATGTATGGGTTAATGGTGAAAAGGCAGGATACAGCGAGGACAGCTATACAGCATCAGAATTTGATATAAGCAAATACTTAAAGCCGGCAGGTGAAGAAAATACAATTTCTGTGCAGGTATACCGCTGGTCAGATGGAAGCTACTTAGAAGACCAGGATTTTATCCGCCTGAGTGGTATTTTCAGGGATGTATTTTTATTTGCAAAAGGCAAAGAAGCATCACTGTTTGACTTTGCATATACAACAGACCTTGATGACAGCTATAAAAATGCTACATTAAATTTTGACGTAACATTAAGGGGATATGGCAAAGAGGCTGCAAGCGGATATACTGTAGAAAGCATTTTATACGATAAAGAAGGAAAAGAAGTATTTAAAAAGAACCTTGACAGTTTCGCATTTGAAGCTAAAGATAACAGCCGTTATTTTGAAGCAACATCCAGTTATGCACAGCAGGTAACAGCACCAGCACTCTGGTCAGCAGAAGACCCTGCACTTTATGAGCTGGTAATTATCTTAAAGGATGCTTCTGGAAATATTGTAGAAACTGCTGGTACACATGTAGGTTTCAGGGAAATTGAAATTGTAAGGAAAGGGACTAATAAGTCACAAATCCTTGTAAATGGCGCACCAATCAGGATTGCCGGCGTAAACCGCCATGAAACTTCATTAAAAGGCGGGCGGGTGGTTACAGAGGAGAGCATGGTACAGGATATTATGCTTATGAAACAGTACAATATCAACTCTGTAAGGAACTCACATTACCCTAATGACCCCAAATGGTATGACCTCTGTGATGAATACGGGCTTTATATGATTGATGAAGCAAATATTGAATCACATGGTCTTAACTGGTTAATACCAATGAGTGACCCGCAGTGGATTGCAGCATGTAAAGACAGGATGACAAGCACAATTGAACGCAGCAAGAACCATGCAAGCATTATGTCCTGGTCTTTAGGAAATGAAAGTGGCGATTACAGCTATGAAACAAAAACATGGATAGAGCTCAGGAACCTCTGCCATGAACTTGACCCTACAAGGTTTGTACATTATGAAGCAATGCCTTATGATGCAGGCCCTGACTTTACAGATGTATGGTCAAGGATGTACCGCCGTGTTAATAACCTTGGCTTGCTTGGCCCTGATGACCTGAAAAAGAACCCTCTTGAATGGTGGGGCGAATATGGTACAGTACCAGGCTTCCAGTGTGAATATGCACATGCAATGGGCAATGGCATCGGCAACCTGGATGAATACTGGGCTGTATATGACAAATATCCAAACCTCCAGGGCGGGTATATCTGGGACTGGACAGACCAGAGCCTTGAATGGAAAACACCTGTAGACAAACTTTTAAAAGACGAAGGCAAAAACAACCTTGAAGTTTATTTAAAAGGAAGCCTTGATGATAATGGAAAAGATGGCAAAGGACTTAAAGGCTATGCACAGGTATACAATGACAAGTCATTACATTTATCAGGCAAGACACCTCTTACATTAGAGGCATATGTAAAGCCAGAAGGCTATAATTTAAGAGGTGATGGTGACGGTTCAGGCCAGAATGACGCTGCCCTTTATAACCAGACAGCACCAATTATTACAAAAGGAAACGATGAATGGAAATCTTCTGAATCTTATGGTTTAAGAAGATATGTAAGTGGTGACACAGATGTGCTTGAGTTCTATATACGCGGTGGTGAGTATGACAGTGACTGGGGTGTATATGAGAAAGCTGCTGCACAGATTAAGACACCAGATGACTGGGCAGATAAATGGCACCATATTGCAGGTACATATGATGGGACAAATGTTAAATTATACCTTGATGGTGAGGAAGTTGCCTCAACAACAGCTACATTTGGCATCAGGCCAGGTGGTTCACCAGTAGGCATTGGTGCAGACTTGACATATGATGCACAGAACCCGAATGTACCAGCAACATTCAGGGGCATAATTGATAATGTAAGGATTTACAATAAAGCATTAACAAAAGAAGAATTAAATGATACTGGAAGGAAAGCAGACAATGATACACTTCTCTGGCTTGACTTCGAGAGCACAACAGATAAAAAATATGACAGGGACACATTCTACAGCTTTGGTGGTGACTGGCAGGATATTCCTGAAGGAAACCCTAACAACAAGAACTTCTGTGCAAACGGTCTTGTATCAGCAGACAGAACAGTACAGCCAGAGCTTGAACAGGTAAAATATATCTACCAGACTGTTGGCATTGAAGATGCAGGAATAATGGAAGGCAAAGTAAAACTTTCCAATAAATACCTTTTCACAAACTTAAATGCATTTGATGCTTCATGGGAGCTTATAGAAGATGGCAAAGCTATACAGAGTGGCACATTTAGCAGCAGTGATGTAGATGTAAGGCCAGTAAATGAATCCACAGAGGAAGTTAAGACAAATGGTGAAAAAGTAGTTACAGTTCCATTTACAAAGCCAGAATTAAAAGCAGGTGCAGAATATTTTGTAAATATCAGCTTTAAATTAAAAGAAGATACTTCATGGGCTAAAAAAGGACACGAAGTTGCACATGGACAGATTGCAGTGCCATATGATGTACCAGAAGCTGAAACTGTAAAAGCAGAAGATTTAGGAGAGCTTGGACTTGAAGAAAGCCAGGACTCAGCCGTAATCACAGGCACAGACTTTACAGTTACATTTGACAAGAAAGCAGGCACAATAAAAGACTTTATATATAAGGGCAAAAAACTTCTTGAGAGCGGCCCACAGCCTGATTTCTGGAGAGCACCTACAGACAGTGACCTCGGATTTTATTCAGCATCAGCATCAGAATTTGATACATGGAGATATGCAGGTGCAGATAAATCAGTATCAAATGTCACAATCCAGAAGGTTAATAATGGCATAGTTGAAATTACAGTTAATTCTGTACTTCCAACCACAGTAGAATCTTCTTACAGCCAGAAATTTATAATTTATGGTACAGGTGATGTAAAAGTAACAAGTACATTAAAACCAGGAAGCGAAGAACTTCCAACTATTCCAGTAATTGGCAACAGCCTTACACTGCCAAAAGAATTTTCAAATGTAACATGGTATGGAAAAGGCCCGGATGAAAATTATATTGACAGGCAGTCTGGATATGAAGTTGGTGTATACAAGAAAAATGTAGATGACTTCTTTGTAGACTACATCAAACCACAGGAAACTGGAAACAGGACAGAAACACGCTGGGTAAGTATGACAAACAATGATGGCACAGGGCTTCTTGCTAAAACAGATGTGCCAATGGAATTTAGTGCATTATATTACACAGCAGAAGAAATGACAAATGCATTACATTCATATATGTTAGGCAGCAAAGACAAGATTACATGGCGTCTGAACCAGCGCCAGATGGGACTTGGTGGTGACAACTCATGGGGAGCAAGGCCACTTCCTCCATACTTAAATATAACAGACAAAACTTATGAATACAGCTTTACATTAAAGCCTGTTTCTACAGCAGATGTGGACGCTTCAATGCGTGAATATAAAACTATACTTCCGGATGTTACAACAGAACAGCCAGATGACGGGCAGGATAAGCCAGATGTAAAGCCAGAGCTTAAGAAGGGTGACAGTGTATTATATAAAAATGTATATTACAAGGTTGCAGACCCGGTTAAAAAGACAGCCATAGCAACAAAAGGCAAGAACAAAAACCTGGCAAATGCTGTAATCCAGCCACAAGTTACAATTAAGGGTGTTAAATGTAAAGTAGTGCAGATTGCTGATAAAGCATTTAGCGGATATAAGAAGCTTACAAAAGTAACAATCGGCAAGAATGTAAAAACAATCGGCAAGCAGGCATTTAAAGGAAGCAGCAAATTAAAGAACATTACACTTGAAAAAGGTTCATCTCTGGGCACTGTAAAGAGCGGGGCATTTAAAAATACTTCTGCAAAAATGACCGTTAAAGCACCAGGAATGAAAGAAAAACAGCGCAATGCACTGCTTAAAAAGATGAAAAAAGCAGGAATGGATAAAAAAGCAGTAATAAAATAAACTGCGGCAGTAAAACATAGGATAATTATATCAGGATATTTTGTGGCAAAACAGCAGTTACATGGCAGTATGGCTGGTAACTGCTGTTTTTAAATGTGTAAAAATTTATTCCTGCAAAGGCGGACTTGCTAAAATAGAGCCATGTCATGCCCTATATGCCTGCACCGGGGTATTTGGTTTAATGGAAACTGGTTCCTTCATAAAAATTATTGAAACAGTCTTCCCTGTTTCTTACATATTCCCTGAACCCTTCTATGTGTATATAGCGTGCGTCTGCATAAGTGTAACTGTCAAGCCTTCTGTTAAAGGCATCATCCGAATGTGCACTTACAAGAATACCTATTCCGTCAAAGCCAGTTACAATTAGAGTATGGTAGTATCTGTCCATATTATTTTTAAGCTGTATTGCATCACCGATTTCCAGGCCATCTATACTTGTTTCATAACCAAAAGGGCCATTTAACTGGTTTGTAACCATAAAATCATAGAAAAATGATACACCTGTCCATGAAGGCGAGCGGTCATTAACATCCGAATAATACCAGCCATTTGACTTGCTGTAATTCATTTCACAGCATCCTGCATAAATACATTGGGACACAAAACTTGTACAGTCGCCGCCAATACCTGTAAAATTATAGAATAAAGGGTTGCGCCCAAATGCCCATTTTGCCGCATATACATATGCAAACTGCCTGTTGTATGGTTTAACTGTAAGCATAAACTTACCTCATGGCAAAAAATTGATTTGTATTATTATATTAAATATAAAACACTATTGTTACTATTTATAACAGACACCAGGCTTAATGTATCTGTTAATTATGGCTGTTTTATAAGTTTTTAATTGTTGTTACTATTCAGCCTTACGGCTTAATAGTAACATAGCAGTGCTTTCAGCACTGGTTATGTACACATTTTGCACAGAAAATGTGCAAAATGGCACTGAAAAACTCATATTTTTGACGAAAAGCATGTCAAAAATCTTCGCATTTTTATGGAAGGCTGGACTGTTACTAATTGTTTCAAATATTTCCCATGTCCGTTTCATAAAAATTCCAGTTATTCTGCGTCCGTCTGCTGGTACAGTATAACTGGAAATAGTGTGAAAAATGATTCTAAGACAGCAAAAAACGCTGTCTAACAATCATTACAATTTCACACAAGAAAAATGCAAAAACAGAATTTTTCATTACTATTTGTGCCGTGCAAAGCACGGCATGGGGATTTTTATGAAACGGACGTGAAATATTTCCAGTTTTTTATTGTTAAATCTGGGGGTTTATGATAAGGTTATTATAAAATTTTAAAGAAATAACAGTTCCACTAAAGGAGGAAATTAATTATGGGCACTAAACTTGTTTATCCATATCCGCCACCAGAAGAAATTCCTAAACCAGTATTAAGAAAAGGAAAAGACCGTCCAGATAACAATACAGGTCTATGGTTTATACATGACCCTGCAATTTATAAAGACGATATTTCAGGCAAATATTATATATATTGTACGGGCGCAGGCTGCCACCGTTCAGATGATTTAATCCATTGGGAAAGAATTGGGAAAATTGTTGACATTCCACCAGAAGAGGCTTCTATGTGGACTGGCAGCAGTGATATATGGGCTCCTGATATTATTAAAGTTAATGGTGAATACAGGCTCTACTGCTCTAATTCCAAATGGGGTGTACGGCAGTCCTGTATTTTCCTGGCAGTTTCAGACAATCCAGAAGGCCCGTTCATGCCGCGTGGATGTGTATTGAAAACAACTGAAAATATGCCTGTTAATGCCATTGATGCTAATATCATTACAGACCACAAAACAGGAAAAATGTATATGGTATATGGCTCTTTCTGGGGAGGATGCCATATGCTGCTTCTTAATACAGAAACGGGGCTTGCGGCTGAAGAGGGCATTGGTACATGTGTTGCAAGAAGGCCAGAGTGGATGAGTGCTGCAATAGAAGGCCCATATATAATATATAACCCTGGTACAGACTATTATTATTTATTTGTCTCTTATGGTTCATTAAAAAGTGATTATAATGTAAGAGTTGCAAGAAGCCGTAACATTACCGGGCCATATACAGACTTTAATGGTAAAAGTATGACTGATATATCTGATAATGATAACTCCACAGGTCTGCTGTTACATTGTGGTTACAGATGGAATGATGGCAAAGCATATATGGCTCCAGGGCACAATTCTGTACTGCATGATACAGATGGTTCATGGTATATGGTTTTCCATATAAGGGAACACAATTTTACAGGAAAACCAGAGCCATCAAAAATGCAGATACGTAAAATATACTGGTCTGATGACGGATGGCCATTTCTAAGTGCACAGCCATATTCAGGTGAAACAGAACAGAATATACCAGAAAGTGAATTATATGGTTTTTATGAAAGGATAACACTTAAACCAGAACTTCCACAAGGAATTGCCTGTTCTGTTCCAATGAAACTTGGCAAAAACGGATATTATGAATGTTGTTCAATACAGGGAAAATGGGAATATAAAGATAATAAATTACATATAAAATATGGAAAACATACAGAAACAGCACATGTGTATGTTACATGGGATGCAGAGAGAAACTGCCCTGCCATTGCCATATCCGGCATATCTGGCAGCGGACTGGCATTTATGGCAAAGAAAACAGGAGATATCTGATTATTTATTACAGTTACAGCATTTTTTCTTTTTACAGGGGCATGCGCAGCTTAATATGTCAAGTATTTTGGAAACTTCATCCCATGAACGTTTTATACACATTGCTTTGCGGTTTAAAGAATTATTACATTGTGTATGCATAATTATAATTTTTTTAAATCCCATATCCAGTTCTCCATTCTGTATTAATTTGATATATTATTATATGATATAAGTTATTTTTTGTGTTATACAGGTCAAAATATTTTAGAAAGGCTGGTATTTATTATGAGATATGCATTAGTTACTGGTGCTACAAGTGGTATCGGCATTGCCATTTCAAGGGTCCTTGCACGTAAAGGATATGGAATTGTAATGGTTTCTTCATCACAACACCATCTTGTACAAGCATCAAAAAGCATGAGAAAAAGATTTCCAAAAACCAGTATATATACTATTAAAGAAGACTTAAGCCAGAAAAATTCAGCAAAACATCTTTACAGTAAGATTAAAGAAATGGGGCTTGTTATAGATGTGCTTGTTAATAATGCTGGAAAAGGCCTTATTGGTGCAACTGAAAAGATAGGTATAAGCGAAGATGAAGGGCTTTTATATCTGAATATGGTCACTCCCACCCTGTTATGCAAAATGTTTCTAAAAGATATGTATAAAAGAAAAAGGGGCAGCATACTAAATGTTGCCTCTACTGCTGCATTCCAGCCAGGTCCTTACAATTCAACTTATTTTGCAAGCAAAGCATATATATACAGTTACAGCAGGGCAATAAGGCATGAAGCTGCCAGTCATGGAGTCAGGATTTGTACACTCTGCCCTGGTACAACAGAAACAAAATTTTTTGAAAAAGAAGGGATAAAAACACCTGCATGGGCCATGTCCGCTGTTAAGGTTGCAGAATACGCAATAGATGGGCTTGAAAGAAACAAGGCAGTTATTATTCCTGGAAAGACAAACAAAATTTTCCGTATAATACCAGCAGAAATAAAACTTATGGCAGTTGCATTATTAAAAAAACCTAAAAAGGCACATAGCAATAGCAGATAAAAACATTATACGGGTTATGCATTTAGATATAACAAAAAGGCACTGCCTGCACAGTGCCTTTAATTTATCCTGCATTATTAATGCGCCTCCAGGGGTTCGAACCCTGGACACCCTGATTAAGAGTCAGGTGCTCTGCCAGCTGAGCTAGAAGCGCTAACAGGTTTACTATACCACAACTTTAAAACAGATGCAAGCACTTTTTGAAAAAAATTCACGTCCGTTTCATAAAAATCGTTACTATTCACAGCTACGCTGTTCATAGTAACTAGCAGTGCTTTCAGCACTTGCTTTCAGCACTGGTTATGTACACATTTTGCACAAAAAACGTGCAAAATGGCACCGAAGAACTCGTATTTTTGACGAAAAAAACGTGTCAAAAATCCT
>JAAWKM010000002.1 GCA_022797375.1 Lachnospiraceae bacterium | reverse complement strand
GGATTTTTGGGTGTTTTTTTCGTTTTTTTTCTGGGGTTTGGGAAGAGGAGGAGGATAAATTATAATCTGCCATCAGGATAAAGATGTTTTGCCATGACATAGTATTTTTGCTAAAACTTGTTTTTGGCGAATATATTATGTTGAATATGGTTAAAAAATGTCGAAAATGTAGCTTTTTATAGAAAATTCGGTTCTAAAAGTGCCAAAAATTTTGTTTTTGGCAAATTAAAAAATTTTTGGCGAAATACTAAAAAAGGAGGATTATAGAGAAACCAGATATTAGAGAAAACAAAACTATGACTATAGCTTGATTTTTAGTATTTTTCATATTAAAATTATTAGTACAATATTATAATTTTAGTGTAGTTCATATTTTATATGTGATATAAAAAGTTTTTGAATTACTTTAACTACTGCATATATAAGACAAGAATTATAGCAAAAACTTTAAAATTGTTTTGTTAACTTCAGGTTGTTATTTGTTATAATGAAAAAAGTAGATACCTGTGATGTTTTTTGGATGCTTAGAAGTATACGATAGAGATGAATTTAGAAAGAGGTAGATTATGTATATTAATAAAGTTGTAATAGAAAACTTTAGAAATTTTAAGTCATTTGAGATAGAATTGAAAGCATTCACAATTATTATTGGAGAAAATAATATTGGAAAAAGTAATTTATTAGAAGCAATATCATTGGTTCTTTCCAATGATATACAGGCATATAGGAAAAGACGATTAGAAATTGAAGATATTAATTTTGAAGCTATATATGAATTTAAAAAAAACATTATTGAAAAAGAGATAGAGGATGTTGTTTTTCCAGAAGTAAGGGTTGATTTATATGTTAAAGAACCTAATTGGGATCAGGAAACAGTAATTGATAATTGGTGGTATGATTTTGAAAATAAAATTGCAAGGTTCAGTTATTTGTTTTCCTATAAATCGAAAAATAGAAAACAGTTTTTGTTGAGGCAGAAGGAAAATATTAATGGTAAAAGTGAAACTGAAGCTATTGAATACATAGATTTTCCTATCGAAAGCTATGAATTTGAACTCTTGGGAGGAGTAAGTGATACAAAGGTAGATGGGTATTACCTAAAAATGTTAAAAATGGATTATCTGGATGCATTAAGAGATGCAAAAAGAGAATTAAATTCTAATAGTGATAAAAAGCTATTATATAGAATTTTGAGTGATAGAAAAGAAGAAAAATTTGAAGATATAAAGAATTTGATAATTGGATTAGATAAAACAATAAAAAGTGATAAAAATGTATTGGAAATATTGCGAAAAGATATAGGAAATTATCTTGATAAAATATCACTGGAAACTGAAACAAGTAATAATAATGTGGAATTTATGTTTAGCTCCATAGAACTTTCAGAAGTGTTAAAAAAGATTGGTCTGCAATATGGAGATGATGCAATCAGTATAGATAGGAATGGACTGGGAAGAAATAACTTATTATATATTGCAGTTGTTATGGCTCATTTATATGAAAAGGAAAATGAATATTTCCGTTTAGTTGCATTAGAAGAACCTGAAGCTCATATAAGTCCAATTTTACAAAGACATTTATCCATTAATATTAAAGATGAGTATGATGATAAACAGCAAATTGTAGTAACAACACATTCAACACATATTGCAAGTTATTTGGAACTGCAGAATACAGTTGTTTTGTATAAAGATGGAAGTAAAATTAGAAATCATTATTTATTATCTGGATTTGATGAAAAAAAGTCAGCAGATAAGAAAACAGTACGGTATTTACAAAAATGGTTGAATGCTACCAATTCTACAATGTTTTTTTCAAGAAAAGTAATATTTGTAGAGGGAATAGCAGAGGAAATACTGATTCCTATTTTTTATCAATGGAAATATGGGGAAAGTTTAGATAAAATTAATTGTCAGGTAGTGAATGTCAATGGTGTTGCATTTGGTCATTTTCTAGAAATAGTGAAAAATGGTTATTTTATAAAATCAGCAGTTCTAACAGATAGTGATTGTACAAAGAAAACAAAGGTACGAGCAGAGGATTTGAAGAAAAAATACAATTCTGATATTATATGGATATTTGTAACAGAAAAAAGTGATACATTCGAAAAGGAAATATTTGTGACAAATAAAGAGAAAAGAACTAATAGAGCATATATTGCTGATGTATTGGGAAAAGTCAGACCCAATAAATGTAATGATGTATTTAAAGAAAAATGTAATAAGGCATTTGATATAGATGAATTGTTCGAATGTGTAGAAGAATACAAGTCAGAATTCGCATTTGAATTAGGAGAAGCTATGGAAAGAACACTTAAGAAGCTTCCAAAAAATAAACCATTTATTATTCCTAAATATATTTTGGATGCTTTTAAATTTATAATGGGGGATTAATATATGATTTTAACTTTGGCAGGTCCAGGGGCTGGCAAAACTACAGATATGGTAAAACAAATAATAAATAATATGGAATTGTTAGATTATAATAGAGAAATGGCGATTATTACATATACAAATGCTTCTGTTGATGATATAAAAAAGAAGCTGATACAAGAAGTAGTTGTTCCATCGAATGTATTTATAGGCACTATACATAGTTTTTTAGTTCGTTATTTCATAAAACCTTATGCTGAATATGTTGGATATAAGGCTAATCCGATTATGATTGTTGATAAATTTAGTAATGTGGGATTAGAATGGGTAGAAGAATGGGTTAAAAAAAAGTATCCAGATAGTAATAAAAATGAACGAAAAAATAAAGAAAATGGAATAATTCTTAAACAAAGAAATAAAACAATACAAGCAGCAGCGAAAAAAGGTATTTATACTTATGATAGTATAATTAGAATCTCAAAGGAATTATCAGAGAAAAGAAATGTATTGCAATCTATAGGAAACAAATTACAATACCTTTATATAGATGAATACCAGGATATTAGTAAATATGTGCATAATATCATATTAAAAATTGAAAAAGTTAAACATACTAAAATATATGTTGTTGGTGATCCAGACCAGTCAATATATAGATTTAGATATGGCAATTCTCAAATTGGAGAAAAGGCACCTGATGGTGCAAAGCAACCATTAAGGGAATTGATAGCTATGGATAATGCAAAGTGCCAAAAGAGAAGTTTACTGGTAAATCATAGATCTTCAGAAGAGATTGTAAGATTTATAAATCAGTATTCTACTTTGGAAAACCAAGAACCAGAAATAGGTAAAATATGTAAAGTACAATTTTTATCTACAAATAGCATAGAAAGAATGGCAGTGAAATTTGATAAGTTATGTGAAGCATCTCGGTGTGAAACTAAATTGATAGTAGCAAAAAATAATGACACATTACAGAAATTTTGTGATATTGTTTTTAAAGGAATGGTGGAGGAAAATAAAAAAATAATGGATTCCAAATGTATTCAGGATTTTATAATTTCTTCATCAGGTTTAAATTATAACAATTTTATGGATAAATATGATTTTTCACCATTTGAATTAAAAAAAATAGTTGTGGGGATTAGAAAAGTACTGATGAAGTATCCTCAAAAGGATATATTGGAGATTGCTTCTGTTTTGAGCAAGAAATTATATGGAAAAAGAATTGTTTTTAGTAATTCATATTACTCTGATGATAAAGGAAAGTTCAAAAGATATAACTTTTCTTTTGAAAGTGCTGAACAAATATTTGGTAATGAGAAAATAAAGATATTAACTATACATAAAGCCAAAGGTTTAGAAGCGGATGGTGTACTTGTGATAGCAGAAAACCGAAAACAATTTTTTAAATGGCTGAATATGAGAAGTTATGATTTGAAAAATGAAAAAGATGAAGATTATCGTTTGGGGTATGTGGCATATAGCAGAGCAAAAAGAGTGCTGGCACTTGCTTGCTTGGAAAAAATTGATTTTGTAGAATTGAATGAGGATATTTTTGAAGAAGCATGAAATAAGACATATTTTGTATGACAACACATTGAACTATTTATCAAGTGTAAACTTGATTCTATGAATAGATAGTGGTTCACCCACAAAATGAAAAAATAAGAAAGACCTTGTAACTGTTTTTGTAGTTTCAAGGTCTTTTTTCTCATAATTTTTTATTTGAAAAAAGGTAATTTTGAAGTAGGTTATGGATGCTATTTTGGGTGAAAGATAGATGGAGAAAGGAGTTTTTTCTAATTTTGAGAGATAAGATGAACATTAAAGTTGGCTAACAGCAAAAACTTTTTATATAGTGTATTTTTGCAAAATATTGATTTAGATGAAATATGGTATTCTGGGGTTGACGAAAAGTGCCAAAACAAAGTAATCCATTCCAAAAACATTTTTCAAAATAGTTTCGAATTAGTTTCTGACAGATTTGAAAAATTTGGGTCGGATTATTTTAAGGAAAGGATGGATGTAGATGAAGAAAAAATCATACAGAGGAACAAGATGTGAGAAGAGAACTATGAGTAAATGTGCAGATGGTGTGGTCCGTACCTATAATGCTATTGAATCTAAATATGCAGAGAAGTTACAGGAAAATCCAGATGTAAAAGAGTTCAGATGCCAGGTCCTGTTAGAAGGTCTGGAAATAGGTGATTACTGTTCTGATTTCGTTGCAACAAAAGCAGATGGGGATTTGATGGTTCGGGAGTGTGTGTTCAGGAAACATCTGACAAAACCAATGACAGCAAAATTATTAGATGAATCAAGAAACTACTGGATAAGAAGAGGAGTGACAGACTGGGGCATAGTGGTGGATAAAAGGAAGGAGGATGCCAATGGAGAAAAACCAGCTGATTAAGAACAATGGAATTATATACAGGATATTAGCAATAGAGGAAGAGAGTGTACTGATGATTGACTGTATAAGAAAGACAATGCCAGACTGGCATGATATGGGCGAGGTGAGCAGGTATGAGGATTGTACCGAAGAAGAACTTTTAGAAGTTACAGGAACAGTCTTAATGGAAGAGGAGAATTTGTCTTCCAAGGCTCGTAAAATTGCACATGAGAGGTTTACGGTGGTTGCAGGTATACTTCATTTCCTTGCAGATGACAGGTTTCGTACAAAGGCAATTAGGAAAGTTGCAGAAGAAAAAGGGATTTCTATACAGACAGTTAGGACTTATCTATGCCAGTATCTTGCTTTTCAGGATATATCTGTTCTTGTGCCTAAAAAAAGATGTGTCCCAGATAAAGAACTTACAAAAGATGAAAAGAACTTCAGATGGGCATTGAATAAATTCTATTTTACAAGACATAAGAACAGCCTGAAAACGGCATACACTTATATGCTAAAAGAAAAATATTGTAATGGGGAAGGTATTCTTTTTCCAGAGTGTCCATCATTTAACCAGTTCAGGTATTTCTACAGCAAATACAAAACAAGGCGAAATGTAATTATATCAAGAAATGGCATTAAGGATTACCAACGAAATTATCGCCCACTGTTGGGAGAAAGAGTGCAGGAATTTGCATCAAATGTAGGTGTTGGCATGATTGATGCGACAATCTGTGATATCTATCTGGTTGATGATGCCGGGAACCTTGTGGGCAGGCCGGTTTTGACTATTTTGACTGATGCATATAGTAATGGTTTTGTTATGGGATATTCCTTAACATGGGAAGGTGGGACATACTCACTAAGGGATTTAATGCTGAATGTCATTGACGATAAAGTGGAATGGTGTAAAAAGTTTGGAATCATTATTAAGAAAGAGCAGTGGGCTTCAGACAAACTGCCAGGAGTTATTGTATCAGACATGGGAAGTGAGTACCAGTCTATGACATTTTCGCAAATAACAGAATTAGGAGTAACATTGATTAACCTTCCTCCATTAAGGCCAGAATTGAAATCTATTGTAGAGAGGAGCTTCCAGTTGTTGCAGGATTCTGTAAAACCCTTTCTGATGGATCATGGATATGTAGATAAGGATGCTGGCGAAAGGCTTGCTCCAGATTACCGTAAAAATGCCTGCCTGACTATGGAAGATTATGAGAAAGTTATTATCCATGCAATATTGTTTAACAACAACCAGAGAATTGTAGAAAACTATCCATACACAGAAGAAATGACAGAAGCGAAGGTGCAGCCATATCCAGGCAGTATCTTTGAATGGGGTAAAAACCAGCAAGGATGTAACCTGATTACAGTTTCCAAAAAGGAATTAATAATGACTTTGCTGCCGAGAACCGATGCCAGATTTGCACGGCAAGGGTTAATTGTGTTTGGATTGAGATATGACTGCAAAGAAAAGAATTTTACAGAGGAATACCTGGCTGGTGGAGATGCTATAGCAGCATATAATCCAGAATCTGCTGATAAGGTGTATTTACAGCAGAAAAATGGTTTCATTGAATTTCATCTGATTGAATCCAGATTCATGGGTAAAAGCTTTGAGGAAATCAAAAAAATACAATCAGTGCAAAGAAGCATAATAGAGGATGCAATCCCCAATAATCTGCAGGGAAGAGTTGACCTGGCATCACATGTTGAAAGAATAGTTGAAGGCAAGGAGAAAAGCAGGAATGTTAATGTTAAAGGTGTAAGAGAAACAAAAAAGAGAGCAAAAGAAGAAAGACATAAAGATTTTATAGAGGAGGTGCAGGATGGAGAACCTGATAGAACAGATGCCTAAAATGCTGATGGGGCAGGAACTGGAAAAAACTATGTTATCACTTCCAGTTTACAATCCTAAAATTTGTAAAGTTGATGCTGGTGCAAGGCTTATGGCCCTTGATGCCATGACAGATATATATGTGCCATCTCAAATGAGCTATGAAATATATAGCAAAGTGTATCTTGCAATGCTGCATTCATTAAAAAAGAAACACACAAAGGATGCAATACAGCAGGGAAACCAGAACCACAAAAGGCTGCAGGGTATGGGATACCATTCTGTTTTAGGAGGCTCAGACAGTTTTTCAATTATTGGACCAAGTGGTATCGGAAAAAGCACAGCACTGGCAAAAAGCATAGCTTTGTCTGGCGGGGAACAGCTTATTGCAACAAAAGAACCATATGCACAGATTATTCCCTGCATCAATGTACAGTGCCCACATGACTGTTCAGTTAAAGGTTTATTGTTGGCAATTCTGTCACAGGTTGATATGGCTACAGGGACAAACTACGAACATATTGCAGTTAAAAGCAGGGCATCCATTGATAACCTGATTGGAACGGTTTCGCAAGTGGCACTTAATAATATCCTTTTGATTGTAATTGATGAATGCCAGAATATCTGCAGGAACAAGGGCGGGGTTAACCTTGTGGCTTCCATGACACAATTAATAAATGCGAGTGGAGTGTCTATATGCATGGTGGGACTCCCAGAGACAGAAATGTTCTTTGGTCAGGAGATGCAGTTAGCAAGGAGAAGTGTGGGATTATCGTATTCTGCACTGCCATGTAATGACTATTTTATACAGTTTTGTGAAACATTGTTTTCCTACCAGTATGTAGCACAGCCATCTAAACTGACACCTGAACTGATTGATCTGCTGTATGAATGCACAGGCGGGATTATTGCAATAGTGGTTTCAATCATGATGGAAGCACAGCAGATTGCAATTCTGACAGGAAAAGAGAAATTAAGCAAAGAAACAATCCTGATGGCATATCAAGAGAGATTAAAAAATGTACAGGATTTTGTACAGGTTAAGCCAAACAAAAGAAGCCAGACCTCTGCCATTGCCAGTAAAGAAACAATTACTATTCCAAAAGAACTGGCTGCAAATGAACCAGAAACAGGTCTGCTGTTTGCAGAAATAACAGGCAAAGCAAGAGCAGGAAATTTAGATGCCATAGAACTATTTACAAAGCAAGGGCTTTTGGTAGAGGAGGTAGCTGTATGATTGGATTTATGCCATCTATATATAAGGATGAACTGGCATACAGCTGGTTTGCAAGGTATTTTGTCCATTCAGGGCATCCTGCATATGCCTTTGCCATTGAGGATTTGCTGGAGAGGAAGAATACAAGACCGGATGTGGAATTCATTAACTATCTGAATCCAACTGCCAGAGGAATAATAACGAAAATGATTCCAATGGAGGAACTGGTCCTGTACCATACCATGTTTCCATATTACAGATTTGCCGGGAATGCCAGGCTGTATAATGCATTAAAAGCAATGGCAGCTTCAGGGGAGGGTGCACACAATCTGTTACCTGTTTCCAAGAATAAAACCAGCGGGCAGACAAGGCATATAAAGTATTGTCCATTGTGTACAGATGAAGCAAGAAAAAGATATGGGGAGGCATACTGGACAAGACAGGCGAATATAAGAGGGGTTGATATATGTACAAGGCATAACTGCAGGCTTAAGAGTACAGATATTGAAATATCAGGCAAACAGCATGCGAGGTTATATGTGGCAGAGATTGTAATTGAGGATATGGAAGCAGAACCTGTGGAGGAAGGGCTGGAACTGCAATTTGCCCGATATCTGGCAGAAGTGTTCCAAAAACCTGTTAATATGGATAATACAACAGGTATTGGGGAGTTTCTAAACTCAAGTCTGGAAGGGACTAAATATCTGAGTGCAAGAGGAAAAATGAGGAATGTCACCCTGCTGTTTCAAGACTTTGTGGAATTTTATAAAGAACTGCCAAACCAGGGGATTACTAAGCTAAGCCAGATGCAGAAGGTATTCACCGGATACCGCTGGGATTTTTATGAAATCTGCCAGATGGCATTTTTTCTGAAAATAAGTGCAGATGATCTGGCTAACCCCCAGCTGCCACTGAGAACACAAACGGAGATTTTTAATGACAGGGTGGCACAGTTATATGCACAGGGGCTGGGATGCCATAAAATCGCAAGAAAGATGGGATGCAGCCCCACAACAGTAAAGAATGCAAACAGAGTGCAGATCAGGGCAGAACATGATTATTCTGGCAGAAAGGGAATCAGGAGGGATGACTGGGAGAAGATGGATAATGATATGCTTCAACAGGTCAGGAGTATATGTGAACAGATCTACTACAATAATGGAGACAGACCTGGACATGTTACAGTTAATGCAGTGTGCAGGGCTTTAGGGTTTCCAGATAAAAGATTTGATTATCTGCCCAAATGCAGGGAAGTGATATACGGGTATGAAGAAAAAAAGGAGGTTTACTGGGCCAGGGAAGTGGTTTGGTGTTACCAGAATTTATTGGGGAGTAAAGGTGAGGAGGGTATCAGTTGGAGGGATATCAGGGGTGTTACCAATCTGCGGAAAGACAATTTCATTGCATCGTTCCCATACTTGGGGGAATTTACAGATGAAGAGAGGGCTGCAAAGATTAAGGCTCTCCTGCAGGCACAGAACCCGATGCTGTAACGGTTATTCATCTTGCTGTGTACTGAAAAGCAGATTCCTTTTTTCTTTTCATTCCCGTAATTCTTTTTATATTGTACTGGGGGTGGTGGTAAAGAAAGCCACCACTCCCAGCTATTATATTATTAGATAATATAATATTAGAGAAGATCCAAGTGCTTCAAACCCTTGCAGAATGGGGCTTTCTGGTAACATAGCATTACAGTACTCCAAAAATTTACTACAGTACTCCAAACTAAATTACAGTATTCCATAAATTTATTACAGTACTCCATAATCAAGTGTGGATTGTGACTATGCAAAGCTGGGTTTTCTGTAAGGAAAAGTTTACATATATGCTTTCGTGTAAGAAAATGTTTACGGGTATGAAGAAAAAATGAAGT
The DNA here is from genome assembly GCA_022797375.1 of Lachnospiraceae bacterium. Taxonomy (GTDB): domain Bacteria; phylum Bacillota; class Clostridia; order Lachnospirales; family Lachnospiraceae; genus Butyribacter. Next base: position 53,332 of record JAAWKM010000002.1, on the reverse strand, counting down.
TTACCAGACCAGGAGGCTGTCTGGTGTTGCTGAACATGGAAAGGATGGATTTACTGTAAGGGTTTTGTGACTGCAGAATTATACGGATGCAGCCATATCAGAGAATCACAGGGGCTTCTGGAAGTATTAGCTCTGCTGGCATGTTTATACAGGTCTTGGATAATCTGATTCTTTTTTTAATTGTAGTAATTTTATTATACCAGATTAAGTATTGCCAGGATACAAGTTTGGAATCAGGAATTGATTATCTTTTCTTGTATTGAAGACTGTAAAATGATTTTTTTGTTTATGAAGCAGGTGTTACAGGCGATGATTCTTTTCTGCAAAAATTGCATATTAGAATTATATGGTAAAATCAATATGTGACAACAGGTGGGAATTTATGTATTGTTTCAATTGTACATATGAATGATGAAAGGATGGTGTACAAAATGAAAGATTGTGCTATTACAAAGGGATGTGGGCTGCCAATGGATACCAGTCTCAGGGGGAAGAGATTAAGGAAATACCCATTGCAGGTTACAGAGGATATTCTTGTATATGACAGGCTGGAAACCGAGGGGATTGTATTGCTGTATGAAAACATAGGAGGGGCATGTTATATGCCAATGTGCTATGACGAACTTGGGTACTGTGAAAATATGGTATTAATAGCAGCCATATCAGTTTCTGTTTATGATCATGCGGTATATACAGACAGGTATTTTTTCCAGTTGGGGTATGAAGAATACATACCTTTGTTGTTTAATTATGTTGATGCATTTGCCAGTTTTTATAATTATGGTGTTGGTATTTTAGATTTAAGGAAGGGAGTTGCTACAGATGGTATAAGACAGTGCAGGTGTGTTGATATCAAATACTGGTAACAGATATGTGGTATATAGGAATTAAACCTGGCAGGGCAGGAACAGAAAATGCTCTGTCAGGTTTTTTGTGTTGATGGCATACTAAGGAATGATAAAACAGTTTATGGATTTTGGCATAAGAAAACCCTGTTTTAGATAATAAACAGGGTTTTGGAATACTGGTAAATATCACTGGTTGTCATTGTATGAAAAAAGAGTATTAAAATGACTGCTTGCAAGAACAAATATGATTAATTGGAACAATATGAAAGCAGTTATCCGGCAGCAATATGTTTATTCCTTATGGCTTGCAGGTCTTCATTCCAATCTTTATATTTTGGCAGGATATATTCCAGTCCAGGGTTTCTGTCCCGGCATTGCTGCCCGGCATCATCATTGTCTACTGAAATTACCAGATGGTATTTTGATTTTTTCAGCCTGTCGATGGCAGGCTGTTTGGCAACACCGGCTATGCTGATATAATATGCTTCTTCCTTGTTGCCCTGCATCTTATGTAATTCATATAAACTGATGGCATCAATAGCAGCTTCACAGATATAGCATTTGGATGCATTTGGGGAATTCCGAAACCACCAGAAGCCATCATGCCTGCTGCCAGGTACTATGCCATGGAATGGTTTCCCGAAGGTATATGTTCCCCTTAATTCTGCAAAATCCCTTTCCATATTGATAAATACAATGTTGTTCCTGACTCTTTCCTGATACATAATTTTTTGTCCTACCAACATCTGAATAGTTTCAACAGATATGCCACGATTTAATAAATAAGCAAACAGGTTTTTAAATTTCCCATCTACGGGTTCAGGAAATTTGGCTGGGACAGCTTTTATCCCATTTTGTTGTGTATCCATGGAACATGCTGTTGGCGAACCATTGGACAATGCCTGTACTGCATCAACGAATGTATAACCCATGTGGTTAGTTAAAAATTCTATGGAATTACCTGTTTCCCCTGTTGCAAAATCTTTATAGCCATTATAACCCTTTCTAATCGAAATGCTATGGTTGTTCTTTGGCCTGATGCTGTCACCTTCGCAAACAAAACCGCTGTTATGGTGCTTTGTTAAAAAAGCATATATATCTGCACATCTTGCTGCCTTGATCTGCTCTTTTGAAACATTGTTACCCATTATAAACCACCTCCTGAAAATTAATATAGTATTATTTATGGAAACCCACCATAAAGTTTAGAATGGCAGGCTGCCTTCAAGTTCCCTGGGGATTTTTGCCCATCCGTCTGTATCAGTATTATAGTCAGATAATTTACTGATATCTAAGCCACAGAGGTCAGGTTTAAATAAATCAAAATGGGGCAGGTAATCAAAAAAGCATGAATAGCTGCTGACCCCAAAGCGGTTTTTTAAACAGACAAGTTCAATTTTTCTTGGGATTTCTTTTTTTGCTTCCCTGATTCTCTTCCTTTTTTCGTTTACATTATTCTGTTTTGAAAAAATATCCTCATGTATGCATTTTAACTGCAGGCCCCAGATTACATCTGCTGTATATTCGATGCCGCCGCTTTCCTTGAAAGATTCAAAATCAATGGCTGTCATGTAGTTCTGGCGGTTTAAGGAAGATATCACAATCATGGTAAGCTGGTAATCTGTCTGTAACTCTTTTAACCTGCGGACATGGTAATCTACCATGTCCTTGGTTGTCATGTAGGATTCTAATGGTGGCTGTATTACCTGTAAGTAATCAATGATGACTACAGGTTTTACATTATTCTGTCTGACATATTCATGGATGGTACCGGCTATGTCATCAATGGTTGCCCTGAAACTGCATTCGACGATGGTTATTCTATCGGAATATGCTTTGCATTTATCAATGGCAGCTGCAATGCAGGGTGTTGCCAGGTCAGACCTCCTGACCTGGAGGGAAGACAGCCCGTCTATTTCACTTTCCTGTGCAACCGCCCTGGCAATGCTTTTTGAGGCCAGTTCAAGTGTTGACTGTTCCAAACTGAAAAAAAGCACATGGTTTTCCGGTTTTGTTTCTGCTTCTTCCTTTGATTCAGCTATCTGCTCTGCCATCTGATGAATAAATGTAGTTTTCCCAAGGCTGGAAATCGCACCCAGGACATATAATCCAGGATAAAGGTTTGTAATGGAATCAATATTGGCATATCCTGATTTTAGCCTGCCGCTGTTTTTAAAATTTTCGACATCAGAAGCAAACTGTTTCTCATAATATTCAGCCATATTATTTTTTTTAATGGATGATGCCTTTATGGCTTCAGGCTGGTTCTTGTTAACGGGTTCTGCCACTGTATTTACTTGGTTTGTCATGTTTATGCCTCCTTTTCAAACAGGGTTTATTTTTTATTATGCATGCAGTATAGGCCAGGGCTGGACAAAAAGCAACCAGCCTGTTTTGTGCGGTTATAACCTGGTATTATGGCAGTAAAGGATATTCCTGTTTCAGAAACCCTTGCCAGATAAGGGATTGGGGAAAATACAACATTACAGTACTCCCAAAATTGGCTGCAGTGCCCCAAGATATTTTCAAAATTTACTACAGTACTCCCAAATTTGTTAAAACCTAAGCATTGTTCCTTTTTTTATTGCCATGTGGGAAGCTGAATACCATGTCAAGCATGGAAGACACTGGGACGACTGCCGGGTCAGGCAACTGTATGCCTTTATATGTATGTTTAATGGAAGTTTTTTTAGCCAGAAGTTCCAATGCTTTTGAAAATGCCCTTTTTAACATAAGGTTTTTATTGCTCGTATTCTGGCCTTCCAGGCTGTGCTTCAAAAGACAGGTCCTGTCAATTATTGTTTTTGCTTTGATGTGTGGGCATGTATTTCCGGCTTCTTCAATCAGGACCACTAAAATCAATACAATCTCCACCGCCTTTTTGTTCCTTTCTTTTGCGATGCTTTTATCTACAAGGAAAGAATGGGATGGGAGCATGTCAGGCTGCCCGTTTTTCTTTATTACAGGTCTGCCATTCTTGTCTTTTTTTATGTTTGCCTTGAATATTTCTGTTAAAAGCCTTGCCATGTATGGACTTCTGAAACGGATAGTGTTGCTGCACAAGTCATATTTATAATCGGTTATCACAGGCAGGATAACCTGGGCTGTATCGATGTTTATAATTCCTGCCATTCTCTGGAAGAATGCCATATTCCTGTTAAGGATATCTGCATCTTCTTGTCTCTGCCTGTTGTTTTTATCCCCATCATCTGAATCAGTGTTGTCATCTGAAGCTTTTATGCCAGGTGTTTCATTCTTCTTCTTTGGTTTGCGGAAACGGGAAGCAAGACCTGGATAATATACAGTGAATTCCTCATCCATACACTCACTTTTGTTGTCATTTTTAAGAAACTTGCAAAGGATGACACCATAAAGTTCTAACAACAGGACAAAATTGATTTTTTCGATGCCATCTTCTGTAGACATTTTGTTCAGTTCCCCATAATTTACTGATTTTCCATTCAGGTACAGGATATCATTTTTGTAATTTAATTCATTGCCTGGGGAAAGCAGCTGCATGTATGCAGTGTCGTTTTTGTGCACTGTAAGTGCATATCTGTAGTTCTTGTCTGTAATAACAGGAAGGTAGCCTGGTATTTCGTCTGTATCCCCGGCTTTGCCTTTTGTCCTGTAGATGCCCCTAGTTTTTTTTACTTCTGTTTTGTCCATTTCCGGAATAGCGATTGCCGGGACAGTTGTTGTTTCCATTTCTTTTTTCATAATTGACCTCCATCTATACCCAACTTCAGGTTTCCGAAAAAAACTGAAGTTGGGTATATTTTTTTCATGTAAAATGGGAGATTTTTTATTAATGGACAGTAAAAAATATAAATAATATCTAAAGGAAATATAAATAAAATATAAAGTTATCAGTACGATAGACAGATGAAGGGATACATTTATGAAAAAGTGTAATAAGTTATACACAATTTGATCCAAGCCGGAAATATTGTAAGACTGTATTATCGTTAAATGGTTTCTGGAAAAATACCTTGTGCATGGATTTTTTGTATAAAAAGGCGAAAATTTGAAAATACTTTTTGTCCTTATGATTTTAAAATTTTGTATATGGCAGGAGATTGATTGTTTATTTAGAAAATCAGGGGGAAATTTAGACAGATTGTAGTGGCAGGGCATAGGATTATGGGGTAACTAAGAAAAAATCAGAGCAATTTAATGGATGGAAAGAAGGATTTGAGGAAAATAAAATGATTTCAGCAACGAAAACACAGAAAAAGAGTGGTTTTCTGCTGAAAAATAGTTCTGTGCTGAAAGACCTGGCAAAAAAATTGATATAGGGAATCCCCATGTATAGGTGATGCTGTTTTGGTTTCTATTCATGATTTAGTCATCATATATAGCTGATGTATATTTTTTGATTGGTATATCATTCAGGTTTCAGCTATACCTGATGACTAATTTGGAAAAAAATGCTATTTAATTTTCAGGTATAGGTGATGACTAAAATTTGAAGGAGCATGCCTGATATGTTTCAGCTATAGCTGATGCTTTTCAATCCATTTTCGCAAATTTTATATATTCATGGTTTATGGTATTATGATTCCACCAACAGAAAAGAAACTTGTTGGAAAAAGAAAAAAGGAGGTTTTTAAAAATGGGTACAAATTTAAAAGATTATTTAACAGGGGAAGAGATGAGGCAGATGGACAAACTGCTGGAAAAGGCAGAAGAGAGGATGAAAGAAGAAGGGGAGGGATATAACGGACAGTTAATTATCATGGTCTCCCATTGTGAATGTGGGGAAATAAACCAGAAGGAGGAGGAAAGGGATAATTTCCCGAATGACATGGAAAATCTTTTAGTACAGATTTGTAACTTTTGTAAAGGACATAACATGTGTCCTGAATGCTGCACGGAAGAGTTACCCTTTTGATGTAGAAAAAGCCTATTAGGGGGGGGGGAAGAATGGATATTTTGTGTCCATTAGACGGCCATGAAATTCTTTCACCTGATGTTTCTGTTTATTTAGCGGGGTTAAGTAAAAAAGCATTTAAAGACAGGTTAATGGAATGGGGAGATTCATAAAAAATGGAGTAAAAATTTTTATTGGGAGGTGGTAATATAAAAATCAGTGGCATACAGGTTTGCTAATGGATATAAGCATTAAGAACATGGGCTTAGAATGTTAATATCAGGTATGCCACTATATGAAGATAGTGATGGTATTGGTGCGGAATTTGTAAAACCAGGAAGAGCAGGTTATGCTGGCATGGTAATAGCCTGTAAACAGACTGGTGGTATTCAACAAATATGAGGGGTCATTCAGTAAGAATGGCTCCTTTTCTTCGTTTGGTCAAAAATATCATATTTAATATATGAAGTATGAAGAGGGGGTTATTTATGGAAAAAAATAAAATAATAATGTTGTGCCAGGTTATCCGCAGGATCATTGATGAAAACCAGCTGTCGGAAGCAGCTGAGGCTGAGATTTTGGAAATTATGGAGGAAAAGAAGAGTGAAGATGAAAAAATTTGCATGGCATCAGTGATAGAAAAGGAACTGGAAAAGGCGATAAAATCAGGGCAGATTTGTGAATCATATGTAGAATTATACCAGTCTGTTTTTGAAAAAAGCATTAGGAACAGCGAAGCTGGAAATTTACCTTCAGCAGAGCTGTCTGAAATAATAATCAGGAAATTTGTGTTGAAGGCTGAAAAAGTATATAAAATGAATGGGACACGGCTGAAGTGCTTCACAGGAATGGTGCAGACCGGACTGAATAAGATGGCGAAGGATGGTATGCTCGATTTTGTTCCTGACAGTCATGTATATAAAAATTATCTGATGTGTCCTGACAGGGAAATATGGTATATTGACAATCCATATACCAATGTGGAAACAGTAAAAATCAAGGAATGGATAGCCCTGCACCCATATGATACCAGAAGCCTGGCTTTAGGCCTGTGGTTTACTGGCGATTTTTCTCTGTTAGAAATCGCAAACCTGAAGAACGGGGATTGCTGTAATGGCATATTTAGAAACTGTGAGAAAGCTGGATTTGTGACAAAAGCATTGGAACTGCACCCGGAAAATGGAAGCTATGTATTTATGATAATAAATGATGGAAAATGGGAAAAACTGACAGCCCAGGGCCTTCAATTAAAATTGTACCATATCTGTAACAGGTTAGGCATTGGATATAAAAAAATAAATAGAAATGAAATGATGATATACGAAGGATGACAGAAATCCAAACACAGAGTTTATTAAAAAATCACCAGTGATATTGATGTCACTGGTGATTTTTTGCAAGAGACCAGAGAGGAGGTACTTTCTCCTGCATATTAAATATGATATTTTTGCCAAAATGAACAAATTATTCAATCAATGGGGTTTTCTATTCCGTAGTCTTGTATGCAATAATCAGGATTGCACGTCTGCAAGCATCTCCTTTTTATATTTGTAGAATGCAGTTTTGGATATGCCTGTTAATTTCCATGTATCTTCATTATTCAAAGAGCCATTGAAAGCTTTATTGTACTTTCGGATTTGTTCTTTAGCTTTGATGGATTTTTTCGTCACCAGCTTTGAGCCTTTAGGTAATCCAATCTGTTTACCATTCAATCTGGCGGTTTCAATGCCCTCTTTAGTTCTTTGATGTAAATCCATAACCTCTTTTTCAGATTGCTCAAATGCCTTGTAGATATCCTGTTCAACCTTGTTCATCATAAATTTATTAATGGCTGCCATAATCCCATGGACCAGATCATCTGTTGCACTGTCTCCGGATCTGATGTTTATATCTACAATTCCCTGCATGGCTTTTTTATAAGAATCTGTGTCAATGTGGTGTTCTTTCAGAAAAACAAGGGATATTCCTTTTTCAAATAATTCTTTATACAAGGAGAACCCTTCTTCTGAATTTCTGGACATACGGCTGACAGAATCGAAAATTATTATATCACCATTTTGGATGTTTTTATACAGTTTATTCCATTCAGGTCTGTTTATTTTTGTTCCTGTAAATGCTTCATGGACAATCACTGCATCAGGGTATTCCTTTTTTATGTTCCTTACTTGCCTGTCAATAGATTGTGGTTTTTTTGAAATCCTGCAATATCCATACAAACACATAATGCTATTCTCCTCCTTCCTGTCCTAAAACTAACGGTCGTTTCTTTTAGTACTGCTGTATTATCATATTTTTGTAAGTACAGCAGGCAGTTTTAGGACTTTTTTAGAACACCTTACTTTTAGGACACAAAATCCATTCCTGCTGCCTGTATGTCAGGAAATTCCACTTATAATTAGAACCGTACTATGTTTGTGATCCTGAAAATTCCAGAGAAAATAGGCCTGCCAGGAAATTCTGTCCTGTAATGTTACATTTGGAATGGCCAGGATAAAAATGATGCCAGCCTGTATGGCTGGCATCATCTGGAAGTCGATACCAGATATCATGTATCCATCAAAAATTACAGAATATTTATACTAATTATGGATTGAGAGAATGATATAAACCTCCCAATTACATGTGTAATAATATAAATCTTTCATAATTTTACCTTTGCGGCAATTACCGCCCTTTCTTTTATTTTTGTTGTCTGTTCAATGGCTTTGCTTTTAAAATGTTTTTTTTATGTTTTAAATTACTTCATTAGATAAATATTCTATAACCAATATACCATAATATTTTTTTTACAGTTTTAGAGAAAATAGATGGTTATGGAAACAGTTATTATCCATGTTAATGTTTTTTGTAAACCAAAAACAGCCATGTGCCATCCAGTTATAACCAGGTGGACACATAGCTGTTTTAATGGATCTGTATTCCTTAAATGGCTTTTTCAAATATCATGACGGAAGTATTATGTTCCTTCCGGGCTTTTTTAGGAACTGTTTCTTTTTTCGTGGCTGGTTTTTTTCTTTTTTTTGTGGCATAAGCCTTTTGTCTTGCTTCTTTTCTTTCATAATATAATCTTTCCATTGTATCCATGCCTAAATCTCTCAGTTTTAATTTATGTGCCATATAATCACATCCTCCTGTTATTTAATTTTTTTCTGTTTATAAAATGAAAGATGCCATGGATTAAAATAACCGCTTCTGCCGTCAGATGTATTTTCATGTATAAATTTTTTTATAGATGGACTTATTTCGGGAGATTTTTCTTTCCATAATCAAAAGATTTATCATATTAATTGCAGATACATATATTTAAAAACTATAACAGGCCAGGAGGCGGTATTATGTTTTGGATAAATGAAAAGGCATATGATGAAATCATATCGGTGATGTCAAAATATTGTTGCGGTTGTTCTGGGGCATTTTGCTCAGAAGCAGATTGTGATATACATACAATCTGTGAGATTTTAAACAGGCATGTGTTAAAAAGGCAGGCAGAAGAGGAAGATGAGAAACTTCCATTTAGGGACCGTTAACAACCGCAGTGCTGGTATATGTCAGGCATTTGGCAGTGATGCCTGTAAATTTTGTTCTTGAGAAAGTAACATATTTATTATGTAATAAAAAGACAAAAAAGGAGGCATTCAGTATGTGCAGAATTGGTGATATCTATCTGGCAAAACTTGATTATGACAAAGAAGGGAGCCTGCAGTCGGGCATAAGACCTGTATTGGTAGTTTCAAACAACAAAGCAAACCGGTTTTCGCCAGTTATAACCGTTGTGCCATTAACTGGAAATACAAGAAAAAGAAACCAGCCAACACATGTAATTATTAGTGGCTGTGGCTTGACTGGCCCGAACACCGTATTAGCTGAACAGATAACCGCATTGAACCAGACCCGGCTGTTGAAAAAAATCGGCAGTATCAAGGAAACCGTTTATGAGGGACAAATAAAAGAGGCAATCAAGGTGCAGTTAGGAATGTAGTATATATGCAGAAAGCAGCAGTATATTGGAAAAAAAGTCCTGGCAGATACCCGCCAGGGCTTTTTAGTGTGGTTATATTCTGGCAGCTTATGGTTATTTCATCATTAACCGGGTTTCTGGCTGTTTGTATTACATAACTGGTACTTCTTGAACAAAATATATCTGCCACATTCTTTTGGTTTTATAGAAACTTCACCATCTGGAAAGCCATTGCCTGGTCTGGCAGAAGCACAAACAGAACCATACTGTTTATGGAATGATAAGCCATGGTGTTGTTAAGCATATATACGGAGCCTGTGTTTATTGCGGCGGGAAACAGGATATCACTGGCACATGCGGTGCATACCTGTCTGTATGGTACAGGATGTGTTTCATGTTAACCATGTATTCTGTTGGTGTTGTTAAATGTCTGGATGGCATTAGCCTGGTTTTACATTGTGCCATACCACAAATGGTATGCAGTCTGTATGCCATAAAGTATATCACAGGGTGCTGGCATCCCGGATATGGCATTCTGTGTCCACAGGTCCCATGAATTGGCAGGAACTTCATTTGCCATGGTGCTTTTAAGGTTTTGGAGTCGGCTGCTGTTACATTGTTGTAAATGTTTTTTATTCAGACAGCAGCAATTGCATTGCGGGCTGCAGGCTGCAGGCTGGATGTGGATATTCCAGACAGCTGCCAATGGAATGCATATTGGGCAGGCAGGTGTCTGGCTTGTTATGAATCTTCAGATACAGGTTATGCTTGCTGGCTGGTAAACATTCCAGTAACAGATATGATGCCGCTGTACCGTTATATGCTTCAATGCTGTTAATACCGTTATACCGTTACATGCTGTATACCATTGGTACCGTTATACAATTATATACTGTTAATACCGTTATACCGTTACATACTGCAATACAATGGAGACACAGTAAGCACATATAGTGCAGGACAAGGTAATGCTGTAATGTATACAATGTCTGGAAGCTGGTATGGATATTGTATAATATTGTGTCTTGTAACAGTCCATATGGATATCCCCAGCTAGCCATATGTTTTTTATTTTGGACATCGGGAGCGGAGCGACACCAAAATATAAAAGCCCTAAGCAGGGTATATCTGTAACCATGGGACTTTAAGCCTGCCGAAGAAGCTTTTAACATCTGCCAGTTGCAGTCGGCAGGGATTCCAAAAGATAAAACCTGGAGGTACATTATCTGGTAGTGTATAACGGTATAACGGCAATAACGGTATTTGCTCATGTTGTAACAGGCCAGTAGAATGGATTCTGTCCTTTGCTGTTTTGGATATACAGGATTACTAATGTACTGGAAGCAGGGGAAATACTACAGGCTATAAACTCACCATGCCGGTTTTTAGCAGAGTGCCGGAATTGCCAGCAGTGGGTTCCAAACAAAAAACAGGCTGCTGGCAAGGCAGGCATCATCTGTATCTGTGGAAGATCTTTCTGGTGGTTTACATAGCACCTGGAACAAACAGTTTTTTATTTTGGACATCGGGAGCGGAGCGGCACCAAATATAAAGTCTCTTAGCAGGGTACATCCGCAACTATGGGATTTTAAACCTGCCGAAGAAGCTGTAACCATTTCCAGATGGCAGCCGGCAGGGATTCCAAAGGATAAAACCTGGGAATGGATTATCCGGTATTGTAACGGTATAACGGAAATAACGGTATTTGTTCATGTTGTAACAGACCAGGAACAGGAAATTGTTATGTGTGGCGGAGACTTATTTGACAGCAGCATGTTTACATAGTACCAGCAGCACAATGGACAGGACTGCCAGCATGCCAGGGATTTAATTAAAGGGCATCTGTAACTATGGGATTTTAAACCTGTCGGAGAAGCTGTAACCATTTCCAGATGGCAGCCGGCAGGGATTCCAAAAGATAAAACCTGGAGATGGATTATCTGGTATTGTAACGGTATAACGGCAATAACGGTATTTGTTCATGTTGTAACGGACATGGGATGGGAAGCTGCCATGTATACTGGATACTGTATTTAATAGTGGCATGTTTATCTGGTACCAGGGACAGGATGGCAAAACCACCAGCATGCCAGGGAAGTATGGCTTTTTCTGGATGGCAGATGTCAGGGACTGCATAATATGGAAGGATTGTATTTGCACACAGGTACCCTGGATTATGTAATTGCAGTAATGGTACCAGCGGCATTTATCAGTATAACGGTATGCCATGAAGATAATGCCAGGTGTATCTGGCAGGAAGTTTTGATACAGTGTATGCACATGGGGATGTAACTGGCGGGACTGGGCAATCCGGTTTAGTAATAAAACAGAATGTAGACAGGATTATGGATGGCATCTGTTTTGTGCCACATTAATATACAGTAACCTTTAATAATACCACAAAATAAATAAGTGGGAATTAGTGAAAAACAATCGAACAGATGACCGTATGAAAGTGATTTCTGTGAGATTTTAAAAGATTTTGACTGTGTTATAGTAAGTATGCAGACAGGGTTTTTAAATTTACACCGGGGGCAGGGAAAGGTGCCAGCGGTTAAAAGTCCCATACAGCCATGGCCATGTATGTTGTATATACAGGGCAAAACATATTTTATGAAAGCGGGGGTAAACATATATGTACAATAAAAATAATGAAGTTACTGTTAATACTGCTGTGGCTGCTGCAGGCAGTGATGCAGCGGAAAGCAAAATCCCTAAAGAAGGGGAATTCTGTTTTAGTATAGAAACCGGCAGGGCAATACAAGATTTGCCAGCTGCTAAAAAAGAAGGGATAATAGAAGGGATTCTTACCCCTGGGTTAAATATTCTTGCGGCACCAAGGAAAAAAGGAAAGTCATGGATGGCACTTGATATCGCATTGTCTGTTGCGGGCGGCTGGAATTTCTTTGGAAGGAAGACAGGGCATGGCAGGGTTCTTTATTTCGCCCTTGAAGACAGCAGGGAGAGGTTAAAAGACAGGATTAATGTAATCATGGACGATGAAGATGCTCCTGATGACCTGTTCCTTACATGTGGGACAGGGCATACTGGCAATAAATTATATGGGGACATTGACAAGTGTATACAGGAATATGGTATAAAATTAGTTATCCTGGATGTGTTGCAGAAAGTAAGGCCAGGCAGTAACCCGAAGAAGTCAGAATATGAAAATGACTATAATGATATTGGCAGGCTGAAAAGCATTGCTGATAAACATGGGATTACTATTCTGGCAGTAACACATACTAAAAAGACAAAAGACAGCAATGACAGGCTGAACGATATATCTGGTGGTGTCGGGATAACGGGTGCCGCGGATACAATCCTGATGATTAGCAGCGGCAGCTTCCAGGACAATAAGGAAAGTACATTATATATTACTGGCAGGGATGTGCCAGAAACAAAATTAGCAGTTATGTTTGATAAGGATACATGCAGATGGAAATATATAGGCACAGAAGAAGAACTGGAGATAAAAAAAGAGAAGAAATTATATGAGTCCAGCCCAGTAATCAGGACCATTAAGATGCTTCTTGAAGAAAATAACGGGCAGTGGAGTGGCACAGCTGGTGAATTACTGGAATACGGTAACAAAAAACAGGGACAGGCTATAGCCAAAAGCGGGCAGTCACTTTCAAGGAAAATAAATAAATTTGATGAGTTGTTATTGGAAGACTCCATCATGCATATAAAACCTGACAAAAATGGCGGGCCGTCTGGCAGGAAACATACCTTCATAGTTAAAGAAAATGCTGGTGAGGCTACAGAAACAGGCACGGAGCCTGATGTGCCAGTGGAACCTGGGCAGGGAGCAATATAAAAAAATGGTAAATGGATATATGATGTATATCAAAACATGGGGTACCAGACCGTTCTGTGCCCCGGTTTTTTATTTTATGCGGCTGTTTTCTGCCTGGACTGGCATTATATCTGCTGCCAGTTTTTATAAAAAGAAAGATATGCTGGAAAGACTGGTTATTGTAATTTCTGCTGGTATCTGCTAATTTTTTTTATGGTAATATATAGATATAAATAAGAAAAAGAGAGGAGGATATGGTTATGGATAAATTTAGAAGAAACATATTAGTAGCAGTAGTTGTTTATGTTATTTTTGCTATCATAGTTATTATTTTGTTCCAGACAGTGTTTATGCTTTCGCTTGTTCCATCTGAAAGTATGGAAAATACTATCATGCCAGGGGATATAGTTATTTCAACAAGGACAGATATAAAAGAAGAGGATATTGAAAGATTTGACATTTTAGTGTTCATTCCACCAGATAACCCAGATATTACTTATATTAAAAGAGTTATTGGACTTCCTGGCGAAATTGTTGAGGTAAGCAAGGGGAAAGTTTATGTTGATGGTGTTGAATTAGACAGTTCTTTTATTAATGAATTCCAGAACCAGGCAGGGGATGGCATTTATGAAATTCCAGAAGGATGTTACTTTTTCATGGGTGACAACAGGAATAATTCCAAAGACAGCAGATTTTGGGATGACCCATATGTTCCCATTGAAGATATTCGGGCAAAGGCAAAATGTATTATATTCCCCTTTTCTGATGTAGATTTATTATCTTATAAGTAAATATTTTTAAAAGAGAAGGAGTGATTAATTATGCAGTATCGTATAACTTCCTCCTCTTTTTTTGTCCTGTTTCCTAGCTTTATTTGTGTGTTTTCAAATACTATATACATTATGAAAAATATTATTTTTGGAAACTTGCAGACTTGTAAAACAGTAGACATGTAGACTTGCAATCGTATTTACTGGTAGTCTTGTAAAAAAAATCCTGTAAATGTGTAATTATGCAGACATGTTTACATATATAATTCTATTTTTGAAATTATGTCTATAAAAAAAGAAAGGACAGTGTCCTGCTGCCCATTTGGTCTCCTTTTTTATTCAATTAATTCCTTATAGAATATGTTAAACAGTATTTCTTCTGTTTCAAACAATTTTGCAGATTGGTACATAATTGTTGTTTTGTCTTCATTTGTTTTTTCAGGACATAATGCAGTTAATTATTCCAAACAATCCCTTAAATCCTACTCTAATTTATCTTTAGGCATATGTTTAAATTTGTATGTGTATGGTCTTTCAAATTTCTTATTTTTTTGATATAGTCTTTATAAGCAGAATAGAATTCTATGATATATAAATCGTAAAAATACATCCATATATCAAATTGTATGCCTTAGTCATTACCATGAAATATATCTGGAAGCAGTTTTATCATACCAGCAGTCAGACATTGTATTTTTGCTGTTGCCAGCAGGAATCCATTATCGGTACATCATTATATTTTTCCCAAACCTCTCCTCCTTCATTTCTGCATTTTTCTAAATTTCTTCAAGGGATGTTCTTGCTTCTTCTATTCTAGTCTTTCTTTTATATAACCCATCCTCTGATTTTTTTCTTTGCTTTTCCAATGAAATCACATTTTCTATAGCCCCTCCTCTTTTTAGTGGAACTGGAAACATATATGAGGGGTTAAATTTCTGTGTTTTTGGAATTTAGGCTGCACTTATGTTGTGGATTCTGGAATTATTTACTCATTCTCTGTACAGGTTTCGTTTTTTTTGCAGTTAAAAATAATGGTTATGTTATATAGTAACTTTAACTGCACAGATTGTATATCAGAGCATATCCTGTATATAGCCCATCAGGTCATCATACTGGCTGGACTGCATTTCACCATCATCATATAACTGCTGGATATGGTCTGACAATTTTTCTATATCAGTTTTATCATCATCCCCATTTAGGATATCAATAATTGTCTGCTTCAGTCCGTGGTATTCCTTACAATAAATATGTGAATCATACATAAAGTTTCCTCCTCTTTGTTTTTACTACTGGATATTTTATATTATAACATACTGTTGAAAAATATAAACAGTTTATTATCTGCTTTTTAGAAAAAACATGTATTGTTGGTTAAATAATGTGTTCCATTTACTATCTTGAAAAATGTCAGGAATAGAATGGAGAATAAGCAAGTCTTATTTGCTTCTGTTTTCTTTCTTATCTTAAAAGGTATTATTTTTCAAATATACCATCTTTTGATTGAAACAAACAATTATGCTCTTTTTAAGTGTTGTTTGTTGTGTTTTTCTATTTATGCTTATAGCAGATATGGCAGCAGGTTATATTTCAGGGAAAATGATAATTAAGACATGGCGGCTGGTTAGTTCTGTAGGAGCAGTTAAACCACGGGTATTGTATATACAGGAATAAACTGTTATAGTAGATATACTGGAAGTTTGTATGTTTTTACATATGCTTTATATAAAAGAATGATAAAGTTACTTGAAACTATATACTTTCTCAAATATAATAATGATGGTACTGGTTTGTCCTGATTAAAAAAGTTATATGGTACAAAAAACAAAAACGGTTATTAATAAATATGATATATATGGAGGAACGGAAATGGCAAAAGGAACAACGGCAGTCGGATTTGAGGAGAAATTATGGCTGGCAGCAGATAAACTAAGGTCGAATATGGATGCAGCAGAGTATAAGCATGTTGTGCTGGGGCTGATTTTTTTAAAATATGTTTCTGATTCGTTTGAGGAAAAATACCAGCAGTTATTAGCGGAAGGCTATGGAGATGAGGAAGACAGGGACGAATATCTGGCAGAAAATATATTTTATATACCAAAGGAGGCACGGTGGGATGAAATTGGAAAACATGCTACCAGTACTGATATTGGAAATGTTATAGATACTGCAATGGATGCACTGGAAAAGGAAAATGATTCACTGAAAGGTGTGCTGACAAAAAATTATTCAAGGCCAGAACTGGATAAAACAAGGCTTGGGGAACTGGTAACACTTTTTACAAATATTGAGGTGGGTTCTACAGCAGCACAGGAAAGGGATGTTTTGGGCAGGGTGTATGAATATTTCCTTAGCAAATTTGCCAGTGCAGAGGGAAAACTGGGTGGGGAATTCTATACACCATCCTGTATTGTCCGTACTCTTGTTTCTATGATTGAACCATATGAGGGACAAATTTTTGACCCGGCATGTGGCAGTGGTGGTATGTTCTGCCAGTCGGCACGGTTTGTGAAAGAACACCAGGGCAATGTACGGGACATTTCTATTTTTGGACAGGAGAGCAATCCTACCACATGGAAACTGGCGAAGATGAATCTGGCAATAAGACAGCTTGAAGCAAATCTGGGAAAACATAATGCTGATTCATTTCATGATGACCAGCATAAAACATTAAAAGCGAATTACATATTAGCAAATCCGCCATTTAATATTTCTGACTGGGGCGGGGAGAGATTACAGGATGATGTCCGTTGGAAATATGGTGTTCCACCTGCTGGTAATGCTAACTTTGCATGGCTTCAGCATATGCTGCACCATTTGAACCCGGCAAGAGGTGTATGTGGCACTGTATTGGCAAATGGCTCGTTAAGTTCCAATACATCAAATGAGGGAAATATCCGAGAGAATATGGTGAGGGGTAATGTGGTGGAATGTATTGTTGCCATGCCAGGCCAGTTGTTCTATTCTACGGGAATCCCAGTTTCTTTGTGGATATTGAGAAAAGGTAAGGGTGAACATTCTGACGGTAAGGTTTTATTTATTGATGCCAGAAAACTTGGGCATATGGTTGACAGGAAAGTAAGGGAGCTGTCAGAAGAGGATATTTGGAAAATTGCCAGTACATATCAGAACTGGTGGAAAGGCAAGGATTATGAAGATATTCAGGGATTTTGCAAAGAGGCAACTATTGAGGAAATCGAGAAGCAGGATTTTGTACTGACACCAGGACGGTATGTTGGTATTGAAGAACAAGAAGATGACGGAGAGCCTTATGAGGAAAAGATGAAAAGGCTTACTTCAGAACTGTCTGAAATGTTTGCAAAGTCAATAGAACTTCAAGAGGAGATAAGAAAGAAACTGGGGGCGATTGGATATGAAATTTGATTTTGAGGAAATATATAAACTTTATGAAAAAGCAAAAGAAACTCATGATTTTCAAGAGTATATTGATGAAATAGAGGAAAATAATAATATTTTATCTGCACAGTACTTTAATTCGTTTGAAGCAAAAAAGCAAATTAGTAAATTGGCAGAGAAATATAGACTAGAACTAAATATATTGGCAAAATTTCAAAATAATGGTATGTATGTAACAAATCAAAATATAAGCAAAACTGATATTGAAATTAGGAATGATTTAATATATATAAATAATTACATACCATTATTTGCAACAGAAAGAGCTGGAATTTCTCATTTGTTAAAAAAGCAAGAAAATTAAATAATTTTCTTAGATAATTAATAAGAATCTTATCTAGTTTCTTTGTAGAAAGAAGATTAAACTTATTATTGAAAAGTCTTGTTAGTAGGATTTACAAGATATATTAACATAAATTTCAAGGAAGTTTGTAATAACAGTTATAAATAAATAGATACTGACAAAGAAGTTGTTGAACTACCAAATAGTAAATATTATTTTATGATATGCTATGCGAAGTAGAGTAATATCAAATTGATTCATAAAAAATATGTATGTTAGGAAGGTTGATTATGACAGAATGGAAAGAATGTACATTATCTGAACTTGGAATGATAGTTGGTGGTGCAACTCCGTCAACGAAAGTGACAGAAAACTATGAGAATGGAGTAATTCCATGGATTACTCCTAAAGATTTATCACAACATAGGAATAGATATATTAGTCATGGTGAAAGAAATATATCAGAAAGAGGTTTAAGTAGTTGTTCTACACGAATGATGCCTAAAGGAACAATATTATTTTCATCAAGAGCACCTATTGGATATGTAGCTATAGCTACACAATCAGTTTGCACAAATCAGGGATTTAAAAGTATCGTACCAAATGATAATGTAGATAGTATGTTTATATACTATCTTTTAAAGTATGAGAAAGATGCAATAGAAAGTTTAGGAAGCGGAACAACATTTAAGGAAGTTTCTGGTAACACAATGAAAAATTTTGTGGTTACAGTGCCCGTAAAAAGAGAAGTGCAATCCAAGATAGCTTCGATTCTTGGAACATTAGATGATAAGATAGAGTTAAATGAACGAATAAATGATAATTTAGAGCAGCAAATTTTCGCTTTGTATCATAGCAAATATCAATATCCATCAAGCAATAATTGCTGGCATGATGGTTGTGTTGGCGATGTTGTAACACTGCAACGAGGATATGATTTGCCTAAAGATAAAATTATTAATGGTGTCTATCCTGTTGTCGGTTCAACTAATACTGTTGCATATCATAGAGATTTTACTACTGAACCTCCTTGCATTATTATGGGACGAAGCGGCAACATTGGAAAACCACGCTTATATCTTCAACGATGTTGGGCGCACAATACAACACTCTTTTCTAAAGAATTTAGGGATAGCAATCCATTTTGGGTATACGCTACGCTTTGCAGTATTGATTATGGTCAGTTTAGAGGCGGAAGTGCAGTTCCAACCCTTAATAGAAATCATGTTCATAAGTACCCTCTTGCCATACCGTCTAAAAAGCTACAAGACGAATTTGGAGAATTTGCATTGGTTTTGTATAGCATGATTTCTAAGAATATAGTCCAGAACGAAAAGCTAAACGCATTACGAAATGCCTTACTGCCTAAGCTAATGTCCGGCGAGATTGATGTTTCTAACATTGACCTCTAAGCCACTCATAGACTCGAAAACGCCTGTGGCGTTTCCTCGTTATCGCCGCAATTTACATTTTTGGCGATTTTAAGACTCTTGAGCGGCAATAAATTATCATTTATAGAAAGGATAACAAATATGGATTATAATAATTTATTTCCTAAAATTGAGGTTTCTCCAATGGAACCTATTGATACACTATACATGAAGTTGGAGTAATGATGACAAATTTTGGACAATCTATAATTATGCAAGTGGCAGAAGTTACATATGAAGAACCAGTATTGTTGATTTTTAAGGGATATATAAATGGAAAAATGTCTGTTTTAATTCAACATATGAACCAATTAAATTTTTTATTAACTTCTTTGGATAGAATTGATGAAAAACCTAAAAGACCTATAGGTTTTGTTGCCCCTAACAAATCAAGTTAAATTATGTGTTAAAAGTATTGAAGCTAACAGAGGAGGATGTGGCATCATGCCAATAAACGAAAACACTTTAGAGCAGGTCATCTTGTCAGACCTGCTGGAAAAAGGATATGAATATCTCTATGGCCCTGATATTGACAGGGATTACCATGAGGTAATTCTAAAAGATTATTTTGATGATGCCATGTTTAAAATAAATCATGGCATCACTGCAGAAATCGCTGGGGAGGCATATAAAGCAGTAAGAAATCTTGGACTGCTCAAATTAGAGGACATGAATGCAGCTTTCCACAAATACCTGCTGGAGGGGGTGCCTGTCACATACCGGAAAAATGGAGAACCTGCTACTTTTACAGTGCAGCTGGTTGATTTTGACAATCCAGAGGAAAACGATTTTAAGGTTATCAACCAATACACCATTATAGAATACAAAAACAAAAGACCAGATGTACTGGTATTTATCAATGGCATTCCAATGGTTTTGTTTGAACTTAAAAATATGGCAAATGCTGGCACTACAATAGATGATGCTTATAAGCAGATAAAAAATTACCAGCTGGATATCCCATCATTATTCTATTACAATGCCTTTAATGTTATCAGTGATGGGCTGGATACCCGCATAGGGACGGTTACTTCTGATTTTACCCGTTATATGGCATGGAAATCAGAAAATGGGGAACAGCCTGCGGAGGAGGGCATCAATTATTTTGAGACTCTGTTAAATGGAGTATTTCCGAAAGAACGGCTGCTGGATATTATCCGGAATTTTATCATGTTCAAGGAATCAGAGGGTAAAACAATAAAGATTTTGGCAGGATACCATCAATATTTTGCAGTAAATAAAGCAATTGACAGAACTTCTAAAGCCCTTGCGGAGAATAGCAATAAAATAGGTGTTGTCTGGCATACACAGGGAAGCGGGAAAAGTTTTTCCATGGTGTTTTATGCAGGCAGCATTATAAGAAACCCTGAATTTCATAATCCAACAATTGTTGTATTGACAGACCGGAATGATTTAGACAGGCAGCTTTACAATACTTTCTGTTCCTGTTCAAAGCTGATGCTCCGGCAGACACCAAAACAGGCAGAGAGCAGGAAACATTTAAAAGAACTGCTGAAGGTAAAAGCAGGTGGGATTGTTTTTACCACAATACAGAAGTTTGAAGAAGGCAGCGGGGTTTTAAGTGAACGGAACAATATTATTTTTATGGCAGATGAGGCACACCGGTCCCAGTATGGCCTGGATGGAAAGCTGGACAGGGAAACTGGTGAATGGAAGTATGGAATGGCAAAATATATGAGGGATTCACTGCCAAATGCTGCATTTATTGGATTTACTGGAACCCCGGTAGATTTTGAGGATAAGTCTACAACAGAGGTATTTGGTGATTACATAGATATTTATGATATGACACAGGCGGTGGAGGATGGTGCCACAGTGCCTATATATTATGAAAACCGTGCAGCAAAAATAAAGCTGGATGAAAAGATATTAAAACAGATTGATGCGGAGTACGATAAAATGGCAGCAGATGCCCCTGGACTGCTGATTGAAAAATCAAAGTCGGATTTAGGGAACATGGAAGCCATCGTTGGTTCCAAGGAAAGGCTGGAACTTCTGGCAGATGATATCATTGCCCATTATGAGGACAGGCAGTATGTACTTACAGGGAAAGCGATGATTGTGTGCATGTCACGGAGAATTGCCATCACCCTGTACCGGATTATCCTGGATAAACGGAAAAACTGGAAGGACAAAGTGAAAGTTGTTTTAACAGAAAGCAACAAAGATGATGAGGACTGGCATGGTATTATTGGAAACAAGAATTACAGGGAGAAATTAAGGCAAGAATTTCAGGATGTCAAAAGCGGTTTTAAGATAGCAATTGTTGTGGATATGTGGCTTACCGGGTTTGATGTGCCTTCGATGGCGGTTATGTATATTGACAAACCGATGAAAGGGCACAATCTGATGCAGGCAATTGCCCGTGTAAACCGTGTCTATAAGGATAAGGAAGCCGGACTGGTTGTTGATTACATAGGGATGGCAGCAGAACTTAAGACAGCACTTGGCAAGTATACCAAGAGAGACCAGGACAAGGTTCCTGACCTGGCACAGGCATACAGTATTGCACTTGCCAAATTGGAAACCATGAGGGATTTCTTTTATGGTTTTGATTATGATGCTTTCTTTGGGGATTCTGATGGAGCCAGACTGCATACAATCAAAGATGGTGTAGATTTTGCACTGGGGTTTGAAGAGGATGAAAAAAAGCTGTTCATTAAAGAGGCAACAGCACTCAGCCAGGCAGAGACACTTTGCCGTAGCATGCTGGATACAAAAGTAAAAAGAGAAATTGAGTTTTTCAAGTGCATCAAAGCAGGCCTGTGTAAGTATGGGGGAAAAGGCGGGATAACATCTAATGAGATTAACTCCCGTATTATGCAGATGCTGGAACAGGCAGTAGAGCAGGAAGGTGTATATAACATATTTGCACAGGCAGGGAAGAAAAATCCTGAGATTTCCATTCTGTCTGATGAATATATGGAAAAGATACGGAAGATGAAACATAAAAATATAGCCGCCGAAACTCTTAGGAAACTGTTGGAAGACAATATCCGTGTATTTGCAAGGACAGGTGTTGTCAAATCAAAGCTCTTTTCAGAAAGAATGCAGCAGATACTAAAACAGTATAACAACCGTTTAATTAGCAATGTTGAGGTTATAGAAGAATTACTGGCACTTTCTAAGGAAATGTCAAGGGCATTTTATGCAGGAGAAGAAAAAGGACTGTCCACAGAGGAACTGGCTTTCTATGATGCCCTGGTGGCAGATCCGGAAGTACTGACAAAAATGAAAGATGATATTCTGGTGCAGATAGCACAGGAACTGACAGAATTAATCAGAAAAAGCAGGACAGTTGACTGGGATAAGAAGAAATCAGCCAGGGCATATATGAGAACACAGGTGAAACATCTGCTTAGAAAGCATGGTTACCCACCTGAAAATGCAAAAAGTGCTATTGATGTTGTCATTAAACAGGCTGGGCTTATGAGCAGTAATATAGTGGTATGATATGTGTACCATTTACCATGTTAAAATTTAATGGTTTGTACTTTTGGGTATATATTGTGGAATGGAGATGTTTTTTTGATAATAATGAGTTTCAGGAATACATAAAAAGAGGTATACAGAATTTTTTGGATATACTGGCAAGTATCAAGTTGATTATAATAGAATTTCGTCAATTATGGACAATGAAGCTAAAGGTATGATAAAAGGGTGTGTGGATACATTAACTGCTAAAGCAGACGAATTGGTATCAGTTATTAAAAATATTAATTTTTCTATTTTGGTATTAGAGGAAATAAAGGAATATGCCAGAATTGCAAAAGATACAGAAAATTTAACAGAAAAAGAGTTTGAAGAAAGATTTAATGCTGGATATGAGAGAAGCAAAAAACTGGGAAGTTGCGGATGGATTCCTTTTGAATATTGTAACGAGAAGGAAATTGACATGTGGTACCAGTATTTGCATGATTCACCTCAGAAGATTTTAGAATTTTTTGAGGAAAATAATTGCCATAGACTGAATGACATAAAAAATACACTTAGTAAATATTATTCAGAGCGGCCATTTTTGTTATACTATCAAAATGGTATTGCCGCATTTGAAAGGTCTGAATATATGACTGCTGCAATATATTTAACAATATTATTAGAAAACCGAATAGCAAATCTTGTAGAGTTTCCAGAGAAAGTCAATGGTAGAAATCCAACATATGCATATAAATATTCAGATGAGGGGTTTAAAAACCAAAAGAGTACTGCTTATGTTAATACTGATGACTTTACAGAGAAGTGGTTCTTATTTTTGAATGTATACCCTGCCATGATAGCATATCTAAAAAGATTATTTGCTTTTGGCAAGCTTCCTCTTGATTTGAATAAAGAATCCCCAAAAGAACCAGATTATTTAGACAGGACATGGCTTATGCATGGCAGATGCTGCAGGGATACTGCCAGGGAAGACTGCATACAATTGTTAAATGCACTGGATGTATGTGAATTTGCACTCCGCTACACAAAAGATACTTCTGGGAATACCAGTAATAATTAAATAGCTGGAATGTTGTGTATATTTTAGAATAAGGAGCATACAGCAAGACAAAATAGCTGGCGGAAGAAAAACCGCCAGCATTTTTCCCTGTCTATTATTTTAGCAGTTCTGCCAGATAATGTTCATCTTGGCTGTGTGAATTCTTTATATGGCGGTATTCTTTTATACTGGATATAAGCAGTCCAATATTATTGCCATAATATTCTGTGTAAAAAGAAGTATCATTTTTATATTGCCTGCGGCCACACCGGATATTTTTCTTAGCAAAACTTTTGGCCTTTTCTTTAGATTTTACTTTCTCAAATTCTTTTACCAGCCCTTCTGAAATAATGAGCAGCATTTCCAGTTCTGGTTTTGTGCAGTATTTTTCCACTGATATAATTTTTTCCTGGTATTCTTTTGGAACAAGCAGTTTTTCGTTCAGCTTATCACCTATTCTAAGTACTGCCACTTTGCCTGGATAAATATCCAGTGCCGCCTGGACAGTACCAGAACTTTTTATCTGCCTGGCATGGTAAGGGACAAGTCCAAGCAGGTCATCTGCTGTAAATTTAAGACAGCCATGCCTTAAAAGGATTCTGATGACTTCAAGTTCATTTGGCCCTTCACACATAATCAGATATTTCATTCCATCAGCTTCCTTTTCATATTCATAAGTTCTTCATAATTTACAGCAGTCTGGAATGCATTGTTGTAAAACTGCCTGCTTTTAAGAAGTTCTGTACGGATTTCATAATCTTCATACATATTGCTGAGATAAACCTTTGGGTTTGTCTTTGCTATCCAGATATTATCCCTGCGGTTGAACAAATCCAGGATTTCGCAGTAATGTGTTGTAAATATCAGTGTTGCATTATTCCTGTTTACACTTTTATCTTTATACAGGCTGAGCATATTTTCGACAAGGGTTTTATGGAAATGGTTTTCTATCTCATCTACAATAAGGTCAAAACCATTCTGCAGTGATGCCACCATGAGGGTATACAGCAGTATCCCTTTTGTAGTGCCGCTGGAAAGCAGGTATAAAAGTTCCTTATCCGAAACAGTCCGGTTTATTAAATCCTGGAAAACAAGCCTGTAATTATGGTCGTCAATCCGTTCAATCTGTTTGATATTTTCATCAAAAATCCGGATGATATTTAAGAACAGCCCATCCTGTATTTTATAATTTTTCATTGCTTTAAAAAGGAGTGCATAAGTGTCTGCACCCTCACCAAAGCCATCAAAGTATATGGCTCTTGTTGCCCTTTTCTTTAACACAAAGAATACCAGTGAAGTATCTTCAGGTAGAACACCAAAACCGGTTAATTCAGAAAAACCATCTTGTCCAAATATTGTTTTTATTTTAGATTTGTAATATTTTTTCCTGTATATATGCTGGTTTGTGAATACTGCCTTATTTCCAAGTGAATCATCAGGCTGTAATATAGTTATATATCTGTATAAATATCCTTCATGGAAAAATACCATGTCTAAATCCACATTGTCATAACTGTAATGTTTGCCTTCCAGTCTGAAATCACTGAGAACAGAGTAACAGCAGTCCAGCAATTCGGCAGCTGTTGTTTTGCCGGATGCATTTTTTCCTATAAATGCTAAAGTATTATATACATAAAGTTCTTCTGCAACTTCCTGGAGTTCATACTCCCTGTCCTCTGATGTTTTTTTTGATTTTGCAACAAGGCTGATATTAAAATTGTCATTGGAATTTTTAAAATGGCTGGATGCCACATATAATAATTTCATTTCCTCACCTCCCTTCTATTATACACAACAAACTGGATTAAAACAAGTTTTTTGTTTTAACTGGTGTGATTTCTGCTTTTTAGTCAGATTATTGCCATTTACCATCCAGTCTATTCATAAAATATAATAATGGCAGCAGATATATTATTTGCTTCGTCTTATACATAGATTACCTCACTGCAATTTTTTCTGCCTGCTTTATAGTCTGGATGTTATCAATATCCAACAGAAGCCCTGTTATATCTACATATCCAAATGCCGGAAGAATTAACCTGTTTTCTGATTCATCAAGGTATTGAAATATCTGCTGTTTTTACTTGTCCTGATTGCAAAGCTGCCATATTCATCACCACTGGCCAAGTCATAATTAAATTTCTGTCCTATGATATTGTATTGGTATTGTCTTTTATACAATGCAGATACTATTTGAGCTGCAATATAGCAGCCTTCACAATTGTTTTTGCAGGCAATATATATGCCAAAGCTGTAACAGGTATCTGTATAAAGAAATAATTCTGCAAATTTCATAGCTTTATGGTGTTCCAGTGGCTGCCTTCTGACAATTGGCCATCAAATATTTGCCAGCAGCATGCCAGTTTCCTGTGTGTATGTGATATGTTTGTTAGAAGTTTCTTTGTTCATTATTGTTTATCCTCCTCTTGGTTAATTAAAAAAAGCATATCATGTGCACCATGGCTATGATTTTTGCAAAAATAAGCAGGTTCTTTGGTTACAATACCAGGCAGAGAGCCATCAAAGAAATGCTGCATGCCCACAGGTTTTGGGAATCTATAATTATGCTGTTTCATAAATTATAACATTATGTTGAATTATATTAACAACATAGGATTAAAATATATGTCTTGTGTTGATATAATTCCACAAAAAGGAGGGCGAATTAGAATGTTAGATGTTAAATTGTATTTACAGGAAACAGGGCAAAGAATTATGGACTGCCGTAAAAAGCTTGGGCTTACACAGGAAGCACTGGCAGAAAAGAGCGGTGTGACAACCCAGTTTGTTTCTTATGCAGAATCAGGGAAAAGGGCAATGAGACCAGAAAACCTGATGAGGATTGCTGCTGCCCTGGAGGTCAGTACAGATTATTTACTGACAGGGGATATCATAGACAAGGATAAGCTTTTGCTTTCAGAAAAGCTGGATAAACTGACGGCATCAGAAGTGAGGATAGTGGAAAATATTATTGATGAATGTATCAACCTGTTCCACAAGGGAGAATGATACCTGCCAAAAAGAGCATACAGTAAAAATTATTTTTAAATCATAATAGCTGCCCTGTAATGCCAGAAACTACCAGGGCAGTTATTGTGTTTGCAATAAGACAGGAAACTTACCCCCTTTTTATCTGTCTAAAGTTTTTTCAAATTTTTCTGCCTTTTCTGCAAATTTTGTATAAGCTGCATTTTCTGCTTGCTATGATTTTCTCTTCTTCCTTTCTCTTCCAGCTTTCTGGTGGACTGATGTCTTTCTTTCTCTTTTGTCAAAATGGAATAATTCAGCCTGGCCTGTATTTTTTAATATATTCAGCATTTATCTGCTGTATTTCTTTGTATTCTGTCAGCAGGTTGTAAAATGTAGCTTTTTTTAATCCAGTCTGTTTAATAAAATCTTTTGAAGAGATTTCTTTGTTTGTCCATTTGTTATATAAATCATCCCAGTTGCTGGGAAAGCTGGTTTTATGCCTGCCAGCATTTGATTTTCTGTCTTGTGGGATTGTAACTATGTTTTTGCTGTGGCCAATGGCTGTCTGGAGTATAGCACTAAGCACAGCCTTATTCATGGGTTGTGAAAAGCCATATTCGTATGTTGATGGAATGTTACAAACAACAAGAATGACTGGTTTGTTGATGAACCAGCCAAGCTGGATGGCAATTTCATTGTCATTTATACCCAGTGAAGACAAACTGCCAACAATTACAATACCGTTACCCTGGCATTTGTTTTTGATGGCATCTAACTCCCTGAAACTCCGTTTATTTTCCACACTAATAGTAATACTGCCATAAGATTTGACGAGGCTGATAATATCATTAAAGGAATTTATATTCTCAGTAGTTTTTGCATAAATGTAAATATCCAGATAAATTACCTCCTTGAAAATATTGAATTTTTAGTAAGTTTAAAACCAAGCCTGGCTTCTAATTCTGTCCTGTCCATGACAATTTTTTTACAATCGCGTGAGTGTATTATTTGTACTTTCATTTCTGGTGGCAATATATTTTTCCGCACTTTGCATTTATTTTCACTGTCTCTGTCAGGACCAAGTTCAATTGTTACTGTTTCTTTACACAGAATAAATGATTTTTTGTTCTGCTGGTATAACTGTTTAATTTCATTAATGGCATCCTCAGCAATAAAGCCTGCATTAACTGAATAATCATGGTTCCATGAAAGATGGTGCATGTATCCAGGTACAGAATATCCATAACCAGAAATAATTGCCATTATTGTGTCTGATGATGGTGCCATTAAATCTGGGTAATAAGAGTCAGGAATATTTTTGTCATGGATAATATAATCCAGTTCATTTGATACAATATCCAGCATTCTTTTCAGATATTCCCGGTAAAATGCAGTCCCAAGGCGTTTAATAACTGCATTTCCCATCCCTTTATATGCATTCTGGTCAATACTGCTTGGCAGGGAGCTGTTAAACCTGAGAAGTACCATGCGTTTACGGATAGTTTCATCAGGGTCTGTTACATTATTACTTGCAAACAGAAGCATTGGCTGTTCTTCTATCTGGTTTTCTTCACATCTTTCTGGATTTTTAATAATATCCTTTATATTAGCAAGGTATTTATTATCCATTTCATCTATAAATACTGGAATACCTTTACATCCTGCCTGTATTATCCTGACATCTTCTTTTTTACAGTCTGCTTTGTTAATTACAGGGAGGTTTTTTCCCGTAATCATTTTTAATGCTGCAGAGATTATAAATGTTTTTCCGCAGTTTGCTGTTTCTGAAACTGCTAAAAGAAACAAGGGCAGGCTTGATGTCCCGATTCCTCTTATTTTTGCTGTGCAACGTAGTTTAGCATTAAACGGGGATGAGAACATGGCATTAATTAGTTTAAAATGTGTTTCTTGAAGCTTTCTGGTATCGCCAACAAACTGGCTGAAATTTGAAAACATACTAAGCATTTCTTCTATATCCTGTTTAATTTTATCATCTTCAGGGTCAAGGTCAAGTATTTTGCCATTTAAAAAGGCCTCTTTATTTGCAAAATCAAAAGAAAGGACAGGATATTTTTCTGTTACATTGTTTATTGTTACTTTCTTTTGTGCAAGTTTCTTCTGGTTATGCTGGATTTTTTCAATAGTTTTTGGAACAATTTCAGCCATGCCATGTTTATCTTTAGTATTAATGCCATTAAGAAGGACTTTGTATTCTTCTTTTATCTTTTCGTGGTCTATTGTATATTTAATATTGTCAAATGAAACAATATCTTCCGGCTGCTGTAACACAATAGTATGCCCGGTTTCCTTGATTTTTTTCAGTACAGCATTTCCTTCAACAAGGTCATCAGCCTTTTTGGATGAAATAACAGACATTGGCAGTTCTTCAGAGTTTTTCCATGCTGTTTCAAAGTCTTTGCTGTATTCTTCATAACAGTATGGTGAATCATCATATTCATAAAATTCCATCTGGTCACCGTTCCATGCCCTTCCAGTCATATTTGCAGAAGTTGTAATGACCCTTGTACTGCCATTGTCAGATTTAAGCAGGTAAATTTTCCTGTGGTCAAGTATAAAAACAGGGGTACAGAAAAACAGGCTGCCCTCTGAAACCATTTCTGCAAGTTTTTTATGTGAAGATACTGCTTTGCCAGCTTCATGGATATTTGTAAACACTTCTGAAAGAAATTCATTGTATTTATTATCTTTGCATACCAGAAAATCTGCACCAAGTATAATTTCCCCATAATTGAAATTTTTCATAATGCTGTCTATAAAACCAATATTGTATGAAAAAGTTATTGCTTTAATAGTATTAAACCCTGAAAACAGTTCAGGAACAGACTTAAATCCAATTTCTTTAAGTTCTGTTTTAAAACATTTTAACAGTGTTGGATTATTTTCTGGTGTAGTGCTGCCGCCTTCTATAACAGTTAAATTACCAGAAATATTTTTCTTAAATAAATTTATTTGGTTATCCATAATTTAATCCCCCCCATTTTTAATACATGTCTAAAAATAATGTACTTATTTATAGACTATTATAAGATGTGTCTGTTTATTAGTCAATATTTTTAGACAATAAAATTGAAAATAAATTTTCTGGGTTCATTAATATATTTTTTTGCATTTTCTGTTGTTGTGAAGCTGGCTATATGGAACATTATATATAAATAGCTGTAATAAGCAGCCACTGTTTTATTTTGGATAAATTATACAATATTGTTGACAAAAATCAACAATATTGTATAATTAATAGGTGTAAAAGATAATACCAGTATATTAAAAGACTGGATGCCATGGCTGTGTGGACCTGCCAATAAGTTTTGTATCATGGGTATATACAGAAGCAGAAACTGGTGTTCCTGTAATAGTATATTGGATTTAGGAGGGACTGAGATGTTTAAAAAAATTGTAACTGCTGTTTTATGTCTGTTTATCCTGGCAGCAGGGCCAGTGGTATTTTCTGTTGTTTCATATGCAGATGGGAAAAATATGCCATCAGAAAATACAGACATGGTTCTGGATGGGCTTATGTATGAAGACGGACATTATCATTATTATGAGAATGAGGAGAGAGTTACAAACAGATGGGTAATTTTAGATGGCAATACATATTATTTTAAGAAAAATGGCAATGCTGCTGTTTCAAAATATAAAATGGAAGGAAAATATTATATTTTTAATAATAAAGGGCAGCTTATACAGCCAGCATCTAAGAAAGTTACTAGCGTAAAAACTGCTAATGGGTTTAAGAAATACTATGTAATGCCAGATGGGACTGCAATAAATGGCTGGACAAAAGACCACAAATATTATTTCTATGAAAATATGGAGATGGCAAAAGGAATTATAGTAATTAAAAAGAAATTTTACTGTTTTAATGCAGATGGGAAATATAATATAAAAAAGACATCTAAAATACGTAAAGCAGCAAAATATGAAAAACCATTTGCGGGTTTGAAAAAAATAATAGGAAACCCGGATAAATCCAGATATTGTGCAAGCTGTTATGGAAATGGAAAAGACGGTGTGTTGTCTTATGATGGTTTTACAGTTTATACATTTAAGCCAGACAAGGGAAAAGAAATTTTTATGGATGTAGAATAAAAACAAGCTTGTGGTGAAGAAAAGGAGAAAAATTATATGTTAAAGAATATAATAAAATTTACACTGTTGCTATTGGTTTTTGCTATAACTACGTGTGTTATACCAGGGCATGGATGTATGGCAGTTTCTGCAGGAACAAATTTAACGTCCCAGGCAAAAAAAATTGTTAAAAGAAATACAAAACCATCAGACAGTGGAAAAAAGAAATTAAAAAAGCTATTCAAATATGTAGAGAATAATTATGGTTATAAACGTGTTACTGGTTTTGAAACCTATAATGGCTGGGCAGGTGACTATGCCTTGGAAATGTATTCAGAAAAAAAAGGAAGCTGTTACCACTTTGCTGCTGCATATGCGTTTCTTGCAGAAAAAGCAACAGGTTATAAAGTACGTATAGGCGTCGGAAAAACTAATGGTTTTTCAGGAGAGTTACAAAACCATTCATGGACAGAAGTAAAAATAAATTCAAAATGGTATATATGTGATACAAATATGGATAAATATGCAGGAAATTCTTCTGGAAAGTATTTTCTGAAAAAAAGGAACAGATTAAAAAAAGTTTATAACAATTATAAAGATACACAATATTTTATGACAGGATTTTAAAGGGGGCAGAAAGATGAATAAAAAATTAACCAGATATGTGCTGTGTGCCATAGCAACAATAATTTCAGGTACTGCTGCTAAAGCAGGAGAAAAAGAGGGATTTCCATATATTACAGATTATACATATCCTGTTATAGAAAATGTTGCAGCAGATATTCCATCAGATGTGCCAGCAGGCTGGCAGGAGATAGAAGGTAAAAAGTATTATTTTTTGCCAGAAACAGGGGAGATGGTTACAGGCTGGCAGGAGATAGAAGGTAAAAAGTATTATTTTTTGCCAGAAACAGGGGAGATGGCTACAGGCTGGCAGGAGATAGAAGGTAAAAAGTATTATTTTTTGCCAGAAACAGGGGAGATGGTTACAGGCTGGCAGGAAATAGAAAGTAAAAAGTACTATTTTTTGCCAGAAACAGGAGAGATGGCTACAGGCTGGCAGGAATTTGATGAAATGAAATATTATTTTTCATTTGAAACAGGTGTTATGCTCCAGGGACGGCAGGAGATAGATGGTAAAGTTTATTTTTTTGATGAAACCGGGACTTTGTGTGTTTCTGGCTGGGCTGGAACTGATGACAGGACTTATTACTGTGGGGAAGATGGCTGTTTAGTAACAGGCTGGAAAAAAATTGATGGATGTAAATACTATTTTTTGCCTGGATGTAACTATATGGCAACTGGATTATGTAAAATTAAAAATTGTTATTACATATTCCATAGTAATGGGAAACTTGCAAAATCAGACAGTATAACTATAGTTACAGCAGGAGACAAAGTTTATTGTGCAGGACCAGATGGAAAAGCAGCTGGAGGCTGGCAGATAAAAAAGAACAAGCTTTATTATGCAAATAAAAAAGGAATAGTAAAAACGGATACAAAATACCAGGGTATTACATTTACTGGGACAGGGGAAGCAAAAAGTAATGTTAATTCAAAGCTTAAAATAATTCTTATCAGGAAAATTAATTCCCTTACAAACAAGAAAATGTCTAAAAAAGAGAAGCTTAAAGCCTGCTGGGATTATATAACTGGAGGAAAGTTCCGTTATGCAAGCAAGTACCCGGATTTAAGTTCGCCTGGCTGGCAAGTAAGGACAGCATATGATATGTTGTCAACCCATACAGGGAATTGTTACAGTTATGCCTGTGCATTTGCTGCCCTTGCATCAGAAGCTGGCTATAAACCATATATTATATGTGGCAGGGTGCATGGTTCAAGGGACAGGGCGGCGGATGGCTATACACGCCATGCATGGGTAAAAATTAACAGCAGATATTATGACCCGGAAGCACATTATGCCAGGTGGATGAAAGGGGTTTATGCCAAAAACAGATATCCAGCAGCACACAAGATAAAAAAGATTGTAGCATATAATAAATATTAAAAAAGAAAGGCAGGGTAAAGATGGTATTCAGTTCACTTGGGTTTGTGTGTGTTTTCTTTCCTGTGGTTTTTATACTGTATTGTATAATGCCAGGAATCCGTCCCAAAAATGCACTTTTAACCATAACCAGCCTTTTGTTCTATGCCTATGGTGAGCCAGGCTATGTCCTTCTTATGGTATTTAGTGCTGGATTTAATTATATATCTGCAAGGATAATTTCAGGCGGAAGATATAAGAAAATTTTTCTTTTTATTAGCGTTAGTGTAAATATATCATTGCTTTTCTTTTTTAAATATCTGTCGTTTTTTATGAAAATACTGCCAGGTGTGGAATACAGGGATTTAGGTATAAAACTTCCCGTTGGTATTTCATTTTTTACATTCCAGGCGTTGTCTTATGTAATTGATGTGTATTCTGGAAAGATAACAGTACAGAAAAATTTCTGGAAAGTTTTATTATATATTTCATTTTTTCCACAATTAATAGCAGGACCAATTGTAAAATACAGGGATATTGAACAGGCTATGGAATACAGAAATATGGACATAAAGAATGTGGCATATGGCATAAGACGTTTTATCTGTGGACTTGGAAAGAAGGTTTTGATTGCAAATGCTATGGGACAGGCAGCAGATGCAGTTTTTAGTGCCAGTCATGCAGAAATTAATATATTATCAGCATGGACTGGGGCAATAGCATATATGCTGCAGATTTATTATGATTTCAGTGGATACAGTGATATGGCTGTTGGTCTTGGGAAAATGTATGGCTTCTGTTTCCAGGAAAATTTCAGGTATCCATATGGTGCTACAAGCATAAAAGAATTCTGGCACAGATGGCATATTTCCCTGTCTGCATGGTTTAAGGAGTATCTGTATATCCCGCTGGGTGGTAACAGAAAGGGAAAAATACGCACATGTATTAACAAATTTATTGTATTTTTCTGTACAGGGCTGTGGCATGGGGCAGACTGGACATTTATTATATGGGGATTGTATCATGGCATGTTTTCTATGCTGGAAGAATGTATAGTTTTTTTGCAAAAAATTCCAAAGTGCATTAAATATGTTTATACAATGCTTGTAGTCTGTACTGGTTTTGTAATGTTCCGGGCAGACACAATAAGCCAGGGGGTTTATATAACCAGACAGATGTTTACAGGCATTTCATATACAAGGGAAAATATAAGTTTTGCAGTAAGCCAGCTTACACCATGGTTTATTACAATGCTTTTTATTGGAATAATTGGAATGGCACCAGTAAAGCCAGTTGTAAATTATATAAATGGTTTAAATAATAACAACACAGGCCAGGACAGATGGAAAAATACAGTAATACAGATATCCTTATACATATTATCTGTTCTGCTTCTGGTATTTTGTATAATCCGTTTGTCTGGTGGGACTTATAACCCATTTATATATTTCAGGTTTTAAAGACAGGATTATTAAGAGGTAAATAAATGAAAAATATATTAAGGTATCTGTTTATTATTACTTGC
Organism: Lachnospiraceae bacterium; assembly: GCA_022797375.1. Lineage (GTDB taxonomy): Bacteria > Bacillota > Clostridia > Lachnospirales > Lachnospiraceae > Butyribacter. The sequence continues at coordinate 18,888 of JAAWKM010000002.1, read as the reverse complement.
ATAGTTATATGCATCCTGCCATTTGTGGGAATGACAGTTTGTCCTTCGGATAAAACAACTGAAAACAGGAAAATGGCAGTTTTTCCAGATATTATAAAGGAAAATGGCAGACCAAATATTAATTTTTTACAGGAACTAGGAGATTATTTCCAAGACCATTTTGCTTTCCGTCTGGAACTGGTGTCAGCAGATGCCCAAATACAAAGCAGGATATTTAAAGTATCAAATGCCAGTTCTGTAATAACTGGAAGTAATGGCTGGCTCTACTATGCTTCTACAGTTGATGATTATCTTGGAAAAAATACCATTACAGAAAGAGGAATAAATAATATAGCACATAACTTGTCACTTGTACAGCAGTATGTGGAGGAGCAAGGTGCAAAGTTTATTTTTACAGTACCTCCCAACAAGAATACATTATATGGGGACAATATGCCTTATTATTTGCAATATAAAATAAGCAGTTCTAACAATACCAGTATGCTGGAACAGGAGATAAAAGAATATGGGATTTGCTATTGTGATTTGTTTTCTCTTTTTAAGAACGAGAAAGAAGTACTTTATTTAAAAAGAGATTCCCATTGGAATAATAAAGGGGCAGTGCTTGCATATAATGCTATTTTGAGACATGCTGGAATAGAACATGAGGATTACAGGGATATATGGGCAGTCCGGCTAAAGACGGAATATGGTGATTTAGGCCAGATGCTTTATCCCATTACAGCAGAACCAGAGTGGAATTATTTCTATGAGAAGAGAAATATGTTTTCTTATGTAACAGGTACAAAAAGTGTGGAAGAAGCATGGATTGAAACAGAAAACAGCCGGGGTTCAGGTAATCTCCTTATGTTCAGGGATTCCTTTGGAAATACTCTTCTGCCATTGATGGCAGATACATTTTCAAAAGGGTATTTTTCAAAAGGAGTACCACAGAATATAGCAGGATATATGGAGATGTATAATCCAGATGTGGTGGTTTTTGAAAAAGTAGAACGCAATATAAAGGAAATTGCAACAGAACCACCTTTAATAGAAGGAAAGGCTGTGGATTTAAGAAAAAGTATAGAAAATACGGATTCTGCAACATCACTAAAAGCAGGGGAAAGTGAAAATAATACATCTTATCTGGAAATTTCAGGAATACTGGACAACAGGTTTTGTAATAAAAATACAAATATATACATAAGGATTACTGGTAATAATGGACAGGCAGTTTACAATACATTACATGTAACAACCCAGGAGTCAGATTATGGATATAAACTTTATATTCCAAAGGAAAAAACTGGCCTGGATGAAACACTTTTTGAGGTTATTATTGAAAACAATGGAAAATTACAGACAGTTAAATCTTTATATTATTAAAAATAAACAGTCCAGTGTATAATGCTATTCTGGCAGTTATTGTACAGATTGGAGGGAAATATGAAAAAAGGGATGGTTATATTTATATGTATGGTGTTTTTGCCATACATGACAAGTTGTGGTGCATCAGAGGAGAATAAAATTGCAGCCAGTATATATGATGGACAGACAGAAACAAGGCTTGATGTAATAAAAGGCATTACAGTAAGAAAGGTATTAGAGGAAGCAGAAATTATAATAAATAATGAAGATATAGTAGTACCTTCATTAGATACTAAGGTAACAGGGGAAAAAATGGACATCTCCATCAAACGTAATAAGGATATTGATAGTATAGATGGTACAGGGACAGACAGTAATAAAGAAAAAGACAGCAGCATATATAGAAATGCAGAAGATAATAATACAAGTAAAAGCCAGAAGAGGAAAAGAACAAAAAAAACAGAAGATGAAGAACCAAGAATTATATCTAAAGAAAAGATATATGACTGTGATGGTTCAGGGCATGGATATTATTTGATAAAATGGTCAGATGGCATGGAAGAGTATGAGGATTTTTAGAGGCTATGGAGGAACAGTAATTATAACTGGAAAGCTGGAGTATGGCAGATATACAGCTTTTATTGGGATTAATGTAAAATCCAAAAGCAGATGTTTCACCCCTTAAAGCAGATGATATTACAACAGGTGTGTGGCAGTCTTTTTTGCTTGAAGGCACTGCAGCCCCAACAGAAGCAAAATATACAGTATTCTATAAAAATAATTATGACAAAAATATTATATCAATGGAAGATGCGAGGTTTTAAGAGTTGTAAAAATAAAAGGGAGGAAAACTGGCAGGATTCCAATTAATTTACTAATCTTGAACGGGGTCATGAATATACATTTTATTCATTTAAAAAAGCAAGTGGTTATTTCAAAGCAGGTGAGGATTGAAAAAATACCAGACCAGGTTTTTGCATTATAATATTGTGCAATAAAAACAGAGGAAGGTTCTGGTTTTATAAACAGTTGTCTGATATTGGCAAAATTATAACCTGAAAGAGGGTAAAAAACAGAGCAATATACTCTACAGATAATAACTGTCTTTTATGGTTCTGATAGGACTTTAATAAAAGGCAGTTATTTTTTAAATATATGTGAAAGTAATTTTGATTATTCACAATAGCATTGTAATTCTGTCAATGAAGTAAAAGCAGAATAAAAGTCCATCTTGAATTGACAGTAAAACAGCTCTGCTTTTTCTAACTATAATATGAAAATCTTCCAAATTTCTCATGTACACCTGCGCCAGGTTTGTGGGTGTGTATGATATCCCTTATAAAATCCTTCTTGTGTTTACAGCAGTCCTTATGTATTGTCCATATCATCGAAAAGGCTTAACTGTTTTTCTGCTTCCTCTTTTTTAGGGACAGGAGATTCCCTTGCAGTTTTATAGTTTTTAAGCAGCTTTTTTATAAAATCAGAATGCAGTTTTCCAGCAATATCCAGTACATCCAGACCATCAGTTATGGCACTGGTAGATTCATAGGAGACAAGAGTGAGCATATCGAGGAATATAGCTAAGTTCTGGAAGTACAGCTTCTGTTCATTCTTTGTATCCAGTTTATCTGCGCCAGATAAGATTTTACATATTGACATTATGCATGAGCCAGCATAATAGGCAGCTTCTTTTTTTCCTGCTTTGTCCATATGGGTGAGGAATACATCATGTAATATACGTTCTTCCAGGCTGCGGGTATCTTGTATATCTGGTGAAGTATGGAACTGTCCCATATATTTCTTTACTTTTTCTTCTGTACCTGGGGTGCATCTGCGCACATGGTTTTCAATACTTTTGACAAGCCCAAGGCTGATACCTGTAGCTGCTGCCCATTCTTTCTGGTTCATGCCACATTTTATACGTTTTTCTTTGAAATCATTGCAGGCATATATATCTTTGTCTGTCAAAGGTTCTTTTTGTTTCTTTTTCATCTGCTAACCTCCTGGCCAGTCTGTATTGAAATTTGTATTCAAATGTATACAAATATTATGAATTATATCATAAAAGATTACAAAAAGCTACAAAATATGTTTTCTATTTTTGCAAAATTGGATGGAATGAAAAAATTGATACCATGTCCCTGTAACAAGCACACAGAAGGCTGGTAAACCAGCAGAAAGGGTATGGCATATATGGAAAAATTAAAGCTTACAGCAAACATCCTGTTTTCTGGTATTGGATGCCAGGAAAGAGGCCTGGAAAATTCAGGAGTGGTTGCTCTTGATGTACTTGCAGTTTCAGAGATAGACAAGGATGCAATTCTAGGATATGCAGCAATACACAAAGGGTTTACCCAGGAGATGGTTAATGGTTATACTTCTTATCCAGATGAGGAGGAAATGGTAAAGGAACTTATTGATAAAAATATCGGGTTTAATCCAGAGAAGGGGGAAGCTTATAACTGGAACAGAAACAGGAATGACAGGGAGTATGAAATCAGGAAGCACTGGCTTGCAAACCGCCTGTGCCATAACCTTGGTGATATCAACAGGATTGAAGCACTTCCCATGGCGGATTTCTGGTCATGCAGCTTTCCATGCACTGACATTTCATGTGCAGGGAAAGGGAAGGGGATGGAAGAAGATTCTGGCACAAGGAGTTCGCTTGTGTGGCAGGCCATACGGCTGTTGGAAAAAGCAGTACAGGATGGTACACAGCCGGAATATATCATGTTTGAAAATGTAAAAGATTTATTAAGGAAATTCAGGCAAGATTTTGAAAATATACTGGCTGCCCTGCACAGGCTTGGCTATAAAACATACTGGGATGTAGTAAATGCAAAAGACTGTGGCATTCCCCAGACAAGAAAAAGGGTATTTATTGTCTGCATCAGGGAAGAAACCGGGCTTGGAAGATATACTTTTCCAATACCATTTGAGTGCAGTATGAAAATTGGGGATATACTAAGCCCTTGCACAGACAAGAGCCATCCCATCCATGATAAAAGGCTGGTTATGCTTCTGGATATGCTGTCAGGAAGTAGTGTGCCTTCTGGCATGGTATTGCCTGTAGTACAGAATATTCCGATAAATGAAAAAACAGAAAAGAAACATTATCCAGCACAAAGGCTTACACCAGCACAGTGTTTCCAACTTATGGGGCTTACACAAGAGGATGCAGACAAATGCAGGAAACTGGGGATAGCAGACAGTCAGATTTGCAGACAGGCTGGGAATGGGATTGTCACAAACTGTGTGCAGCTGCTTGGGGAACATTTATACAAGCTTGTGAAAGACCCGTCATTTGTGTGTACAGATGAAAGGATGAATGGAAGAACAGCTGTTACAGAAATTTATGACCAGATGTATATGGAAACAGCATAGCGGCAGAAGGAGGAATTTTAACATGGGGCACAATATTTATTTGGAAGGCCAGCCTGGACCAGCGGCAATGCCAGGCAGTACAGATGTATGTAATAGAGGATATGAAGAATCAGTGGATATTATAAGGACAGAACTGAAAAGCATAAAAGAGTCATTTGTCAGGGTTGGATGGCATCTGAAGAAAATAAAGGATAACGGCTGGTACCAAAGGGAAGGGTATAAGAACATATATGAATTTGCAAAAGAAAAATTTAATATTTCCCAGCCAACAGCAACAAGGTTTATAAACATCTGCACTGAGTTTTCAGAAAATGGCAGTTCACCAGGACTTGATGCCAGATACCAGGGGTATTCACTGTCGCAGCTGACAGAGATGCTGAATGTTGGTGCAGATAAGAGGCTGGGGATTTCACCAGACATGACAGTAAGGGAAATCCGGGAATTTAAGAGAAAAGACAGGAAATTACAAAAATCCAGGACGGAAGAAACTTCTGGTAAGACAGTGCAGGCTGGAGTTAATGCGACATCGCATGTGGATAGTATTTACAGGGGATATATGCAGACACTCCTGCCAAGACTTACGAGTGATGCAGAACTTAGGGAGTGGTTAGAAAATGTAGAGGACTGGGGTCTGTGGTATATAGACCAGAATATCCATGCAGCATATTATAAGTATGATTTTCCAGATGGAAGCAAGCTTATAGCTGTGGAATATGGTTATGGTAAAAAACTTTGTGCAGACAGTAAGAAATATAGTTACCATATGGTTTTTTCAGAGAGTTACTGCAAAAAACATAAGGAACATGGCAGCAGTTCATTCTGTGTCGGATATTATACAGAGCAGACGGTTGAAATTGATATGCTGGCAGGCTTTCTTAGGGAACTACAGGAAGATGAAAATCCAGATGATGGAACAGTGGAAGACAGCAGTGAGTATATTTCTAATGGGTACATCATAAATGAGTTTGACCCAGATCATTTGGAAAAAGAGGATAACAGGAATAAAAAATATGTAACCAGGCAATATATAGAGTTTTACAAAAAAAATAATTATATCCCAAAATACTTTAATGTAAAAAACAGAAAAGAAATTACAGACTATGCCCCGGCATTGACAACAAGCAGTGGCTCTTATACAGGGCTTGGTTCAATTATTGTTTTTGATGCATGGAAGGAAATTGAAAAGATTGATGAAAAACTGCTCCAGGGTGGTATGACATGGGAAGAGGCAGAGAGGACAGTCTGCAAAATATGGCGTATTGCAAAGCCAGAGGAGCAGAAAAAAATTAAAGAAAAATACAAACAGGGTACGGTTTATAATATTGAACAAAAAAGTATCCATTGTGCTATATAATTGTCTGTGTGCTGTTGGAATAAAGCATAGGTCTGGGAGCCAGGAAAGATAACAAAAAGTGCAGCAAATAATTTTATCTGGTTGACATGGGAAGGATTATAGAGGTATCAGTTGATACCATAACAAAGGAGATTGAATTGGCAGAAGAAACAAGAGAACGGATTGAAAGCAGGTTAGAAGTAAAGTCCTATATACAAAATTTGAAGTATGCACCCGGTAATGGTGCAAAAATAGATTTCCAGGCACACAGGCTGGTTGACAGGCGGAGGAATGAAAAATTTACCAGCCAGTATACAATTAATAAGTTATTCCCAGATGAAAATCCAGTGGATGCTTTAAAAAGAGAATAGAAGTGAGATGAGGGACTTTGGAAAGGTTTATAATGGAGGGGATGATGTATATATCAAAAGTTTCCATACAGGAAGATTTGAAAGGGGTGTTTTCATGGATATGGAAGTAATTTATAGCAGGAAATATCTGTGTAGCTGCTACATGGAAGGACATGAGGTGAAAACAGTCCGTGTAATGGAGCAGGCCAGTTTTAAGGATATACCAGTGGATTATAAAGCAGTATATTTTTATTGTGATGCAGCAGAAGAATTATATATGGACGAAGACCAGATAAGCCAGAATACTGCTGCCATCAGGGATGCTTATAGAAAATCCCAGGGGCTTCTTACTTCCAGGGAGATTATTGCTATCCGCAGGAAGTATGGTATCAGCCAGAAAGACTTATGTACTCTTCTGGGATGGGGTGGTAAGGCCATAACCAGGTATGAAGGATATCAGATACAGGATAAGGCACATGACACTATATTGAAAAAAAGCCGGGCATGACCCTGGATGGTTTCTGGATCTGCTTGAAAGGGCAGAGGACAGTCTGCCAGGGGAGTCTTACCATAAATATTTTGAAACAGCTGCAGCCATTTATGAAGATAACCAGGACAGTTACCTGAGAATGGCAATTGAAGCCATGTATGCAAAAATCCAGGGGAACAGGATGCTCCAGGGGAATGCTGCCCTTTCTTTAGACAAGGTTGTGGATGTAATAAGGTATTTTGCAGCTGCAGACAAAGTGGCCAGCCTGTATAAGGTAAAACTTATGAAGATGATATGGTATTCAGACCAGCTTTCATACAAAAGGAGGGGCAGTGCAATAACAGGTCTGGCATACCAGGCCATGCCTGTGGGGACAGTTCCAGCCGGGCATGGTTTTATTATTAATCTGAAAGGTATCCCATGTGAAGAAGTAGATATGGGGAAACATATGCATGCCATTTCAGCATGCAGGATGGTTATGATTATCCTGCACTTAATGATGGGGATAAGGAAATCCTGGATACTGTTATTAAAAAGCTCGGAAATATGACCAAAAAGGAGATTGTGGCATTTATGCATAAGGAGCGGGCATATGAAGAAACTGCCCAGGGGGATATCATTCAGTATAAGTATGCAGACAGCCTGAGGATATGAATATATTTATGGTATTGAGAAGAGCATGTTAAGGTTTGCATAGAACAGCAGATGGATATATTTACAGTCTTTTCTGCTGTTTTTTAACTTGATTTTTTCTGATACCGGGTGTATGTAAAATATAACTTGTTATTCTTTTTTCTTTTACTTCTCTGTTTTACCTCAGACACTAATATAATGGCAGGTTTCTATTTTTCTCTCTTAGTCAGCTTTTAGGCCGGAATTGCTATTAAAAATGATATTGGAATACATAAAAGGATTCATTTTTTTCTATTCCAGTTAAAAAAATTTTTGATGGCAAGGGATAACAGGTATAAGTTAATTAAAAATAAAAGAAGAGGAAGAAAATATTCATGAATGGAATATAAAGTGGCTTCAAAAGGTTTACCAAGATACGCTTGGAAGTCTCATAATAACATTTTTGAGAATAGTAGAAATATGATTTTGACATAAAACTTGTTTTATAAAATATTAAAACTGAATTTCTATGTTTTTCCAATACATATGGCATATGGCATATTACATATGCAATCTGCTGCCCTGTAGATTTTACATATATAGTTAAGCTTGTATTTGCTGCAAGTAGGAAAATCCTCCTCTTTTTTCATATTTTTGGCATCCATTTAAAGATTAGATTATCCTCTTTTTCATATTTATATCTTCTATTTTTACATTTCCAACAAGAATTTTAAGCAGCAAAAAGGAAAAAATATATTAAAGATAAAAGAAAAGAAGGAGGATTTTTAGGAATGGATTGTATTGTATAGAAAAAAGTCATCAGAATGTGCCATACAGCTCTGCAGGAATAAATTTGTGGTTTAGACATAGAAGAATACTTCCGGGTTAGAAATTATTTTATATGCATTACAGAAGCAGCTATATAGCAACAGGCAGCATAAAGTTATACAATTACATATATTGGATTACTATGGGCAGCAGGAAAGAAAAATATAAGGAAAAATTGAGGCAAAAGAGAAGGGCAGATGATTTATTTGTTATGGAAATACTTGAAAGATTAAAAACCTGTACAAGAATTTGCACAGGTTATACATCCTCCTATTTTTTTATTTAATATTAGATTCAGTTTATTTTACGGCATGTTGTACAGCCTGTTCTGCTGTCTGGATACTGTCAATATTTATCAGAAGCCATGTCATATCTATACAGCCAAATGTTGGCAACACTGGTTCCCCATTTGATAAAGCAATATTATCTAACAGTCCATTACCTTTGTTTTCTCTTATAGCAAAATAACCATATTCATTGCTGCTGGTTTCATTGCAGCTGAATGTCTGACCAATAATATTGTATTTATGCTGGCATTTGTTTAATGCAGGTGTCCTTTGGACTACAACATAGCATCCTTCACAGTTGTTTTTATTGCCAGGCTGCTGGTGGTCAATTATAGTATAGTAAATATCAGCACTGCTGGTGTGGGTATCAAGACTGTTACAGGTTTCAGAATGAAGAAACAGTTCTGCAAGTTTCATGGTCCTGCTGTGGTTTAATGGTTTTCTGCTGGCAACAAAACCTGTGTATGCAATATTATTTTGTTCCAGGTATGTCTGGATGCGGTCTGCTGTTTTTTCATATAAACAGTTCTGTATTGATGCCAGCATTTTCTTTGTTTCTTCATCTGTTAATTTTCCCCTGAATGAAATGGAATGAATATTATCATCATCCATAATTTCAAATCTGTAGGATAAAAACCTGTTTCTGTACTGCTTTCTGGTGCTTTTTGGTGCATCTTCCATATGTGTGCCTGTGATGTTTTTGTAAAAATTTTTTTGATTCATAATGAAATCCTCCTTTTCTTGTTTTGGGTACGGAAAAAGAATATCACCTGCACCATGTCTTTCATTTTTGCGAAAATGCATAAAAGGGATATGACTACCCATCCAGTATGCCTGCATAGTTGAAGAATTTATAATTGGCATTGTAACAGATGTTTTTAATTAATTATAACATTTTGTTGAATTACATCAACAAAATAAGATTAAATTCTGCATTTTATGTTGATATAATTCAACAACACAGAAAGGATGGTAAACCAGAATGTTTGATGCTAAGTTATGCCTGGAAGAAACGGGAAAGAGGATTATGGAGAGAAGAAAAAAAATGGGGCTGACACAGGAACAGCTGGCAGAGAAGAGTGAAGTCACAACACAGTTTGTTTCATATGCTGAATCAGGCAAACGGGCTATGAGGCCGGAAAATTTAATGAAAATTGCTGCTGCCTTGGAAGTCAGCACAGATTATTTGTTGACAGGGGACATCATTGAAAAGGATAAACTGTTACTGTCAAAGAAACTGGATAAACTTACCCCAAGAGAAGTAGGGATTGTTGAAAGTATCATTGATGAATGTATAGCTTTATATCACAGGGATGTATGATATAAAATACATGGCAAAATGCTGTAACTAATAAAATTTGTATACGGTCAGGTGTCAAAAAGAAGCTGCAGTTTACAGATGGCTTTATTTTGGTAAATACAAACAGAGGTACATTGTTCCTTCCACTTCTTTTTTCGTTTTTTCATGTTTCTATTTTTTTATCTATCACACAGCCATATGGCTGGCCATATTTTAATCATGATTTTTGTGGATTTTTATATATTTTATTTTTGATATTATTTATTTGTGCTTAAAATATTGAATTGTAAAAGGAGGTTAAAATTATGGCAGAAAAGGGTTTACCTGGAAGAAATTATGGTGGCGGAGTTGAAAATATTGTTGACAGACTGCTTAATCCTGGATTAATTCTTTTTGTTCTCTCCAAGGAGCAAAGAGAATTATCTTTTGGCCTTAGCATTCCTTTATATATTGCGGATATTAAAGGAATTTGGAAAAATAGGGTGTCTGGCAGTGTTGTCTGGTTTTCGTTAGAAACCAGCAGGGAAAGATCACAGCAAATGTTTAATGGATATACCACTGTATTGAATCAGATTTTTGAAATCTATGCCTATAAATATGGGTATTTTGGTGACAGTATAAAAGAAGGTATGGATATTTTTTTAGAAGATAATCCGCACATACGGTTAGTGGTGATTGATTCTATTGAAAAAATTGTTGAAGGGGAAATTGGGCAGATGGATTATAGGCATGTATATGAAATCCTGCATGGCATCAGGCAGGCTGCCATTCGGTTTGAGGTACCAATACTGGCGGTAATGCATGAAGAAGATTTTGGGGATGGGAGCAAATGGACAAAGGTATCAGATGCAGTTATGAAGGTTGATGAAGTCGGAAACCAGGGCAGCCAGAAGTATACACTTTATTTTGAGGAAAATGGTAAGATGGAGTTAGGACTGGGAATAGTATTTGATTCTGAAAGTGACAAATGGCACCAGATAGCTGATAAGTAACAATTGCACATATATTTTTAATGGGACTGTTGCATTAAGAAAAAATTTACTTAATGCGATGGTCTTTTGCTTTTGCAATAAAAATTTTTTGTGATATATTTTTAGGATTGTTTAAGACATATTTATGCCAGTTTGGTGTCGGGATTGTATATGATATTCTGGTGGCAGGCATACATATCTGGTTGGCTGTATGTAGTAATGGCTGCAAGTTTTTATATAGACAGGTTTGTCTGTATATGTGTATTCCCGCCTGTATAAGGACAATGCTGCGGTTTTTCATGTAAACAGGCAGTCATACAAGCAAAAAGACAGGCTGTTATAATTATCGGTCTATATACAAGCAGGCTGACTGGAAAACAGGACAGCATGTCTGTATAAATATTTGTCTATGTATGGTCATGGTTATATGTCCGCATGCGGATATTGCTGCTTGTTTTCGCAAACAGAAAGGGGGAAAATAATTAAGATTATTTCAATATCTAATATTAAGGGCGGTGTAAAGAAAACAACAACAGCGGCTGTGCTGGCAGTGGGACTGGCTGATAAGGGATACAGGGTTCTGATGGTTGACAATGACCCACAGGCTAACCTGGCTATGTGCTTTAAATTAGAATTGCCAGATGAAGGCCCAAGTTTGTACCATGTATATTGTGTGGAGAAAAGAATTGATGATATAAAGCTGGCAGTAAAGGACAGGCTGGATTTAGTGGCAGGCGGTTTTGGGTTGTGTAATGCGGATATACAGTTTACAAAAGTCGGCAGGCTTAAAATGTTGCAAAAAGCAGTTGTAAACAGTAATTTGGGATATGACTTCATCATAATTGATACCCTGCCAAATTTGGGAGTATTGTCATTAAATACCTTCCTGGCTAGTGATCATGTGGTTGTGCCTATGGCCGCAGATTCTTTTTCTTTAAAAGGGGTAAGACTTTTAAAACAGACTTTAAATGATGTGGCAGAAGAAACAGAACGGGAACTTCCTGTTGTGGGGATTCTGCTGACACAGTATAACAGCAGGACCAATGTATCCAGGTTACTGGAAAAATCACTAAATTCTGCAGCGGAGTTATTAGGCACAGAAGTTTTTAAAAGCAGGATCAGGCAGGCGGTCGCTATACAGGAAAGCCAGACCGCAAAAGAAGATTTGTTTTCTTATGCTGTCAATGCCAAGGTTGCGGAAGACTACAGGGGATTTATAGATGAATTTATAGAAAGGGTCAGTGTGTAAATATGGGAAATTTAAACATGAAGCTGGTGCAGGGGATAGATGAAACGGAAAACCAGATGCAAAAGGACAAAGAGATGCAAAAGGCTCAACGGCCAGAGGAGCAGAAGGAAGCAGGTAAAGATACTCCAAAAGATATCCAGAAGCCTCAGACGGCCCCAAACATTCCAGAATAAAAAAAATACATTAATAGATAAAAAGAGGGAAAATAAACTGAATCAAATGCAAAAGAAGCAGGTGTTTTCATTCCGGGCAATGGTTTCAGATATTGCAGGATGGAAAGCATATGCAACAGCAACAGGGCAGACTGTTGAAAATCTAGGCAATGCTGCAATGAAAGAATATCTGAAAAAACATAAGCTGGACAAAGAGGAACAAATGGTATTTGAAGTTTTAAAGCATAAAGAAGAAAGCAAGAGGGAATAGAAAAAATAATATTTTAAAAATTTTTACAAAAAAATTGAAATTTTTTTGATCTTCCTAATTTTTTCTACCATATTATAAATGTAACAGACATCCGGATGGTTTGGGCAGGGAAATAAGCAAGAAAAGCAGGGACAAGTAATTTTCTAAAATTTTTTTGCAGATGCCTGCTGGTATGGCAACAGAGAGGGGAGGAAAACACAGGCGGGCACATATAACTTTGCCTGGTACCCATGCTGGATGGTTAATTTAGGGCACGGATAGTTATGTAAAATATTTCAGACAGGCTTTGAACCGGCTGACAGCAGGAAAGGGGAATATATTAATGAAAAATCAAGTAAGGACATATATGGTTAATTTTTACTGGACTGATAAAGAGGATGTGATTACAGGCGAAGTAGCACAGGAGGGTTTTGATTACGGCAGCGAAGAAACAGAGGCGGAATCTTCTTCCCTGGCAATCCACCAGGTTATGGATTATCTGGTGGAACAGATATATGACAACTGCCAGTATGAGGAATATACTGTAGAGCAGACAGAAGATGAAATATATATTAAAAATTTAGATGGGAAAATTCTGGAATATTATTATGGCTTTTTTGTTGATTCATTAATCGAAAAAGCCATGGATGATGCCGGGTTATCGGTCAGGGAAATGGCGGAGCAGTTTGAAATTCCGATAAATACACTGAAAATATGGATAGAAGGGTGGCCTGTGTCACCTGACTGGGCAGAAGGGCTGATTCTGGAAAAATTGGAAAGTATGAAAATGGAATGGTGATGAAATAGTGTATACAACAATAATAGAGATGGCATATGGTGCTGGCTTGTAAATATGTGGGCATTCATCGGAAAGATGAAGAGGGACATAAGAAGATTCCTCTTCATTTTTTGTTTTAACAAACAATTATTTTTGTCGGAACAATCCCACAGAGCCTGCTGTAACTGTACTGTTTTAATCGCATAACATTTTTATATATTTTTTTGGCTATTATTATTTTAACAGGAAATCATTTGGAAATTAGGCCTGCTGTTAAGCAGAATCCGAATTATTTTGTTTTCTGTACTTTTTAATCTGCTTTTGAATTTTTGCAGTTTCAGATGAAAGCTGTTTTTAATTTCAGGAATATTTTTGGAGTAGAATTCTTTTGTATATACTGTATCAATGATTCCATCTATTTCTGTTCTTCCAGGTCAGGTTTTTGGAAAATGATAACCTGTGCTTTGAAAATTATCCCATTTCCAGGCTGGTATATCCCATTTCTTGTTTTATTGGATAGCATTCCTGAATTGTCCATATGCATGGCAGGTTTATCTGGATAGACGGTTTTATACCAGGTCATTGTATCAAAAGCATGTATGTGGACAGCCATGTATGGATTTTTGCTAAAATTCTGTGCAGGTTTTTGATGTTATTATGTGTATGGAGCAAAGAATATGCAGGACTGAAGGAAGGAGGATAAGAATGATAAGTGTAAAGGATATGACAGATCTGGTGCATGTATACGATGCATATATTGCAATTAATAAGGCATTGTTTGGTGAGGCAGTGTTTCTGGGGTTTAATGAGGGGAATTTTGGTGCAATCAGCAGGATATTCAATGTAATTGAGCGGAATGTTGATGATGGATTAAAGAAGGATGATTATAAAAGAACATGGAAAATACTGGATGATTTTTCGTTGGAATCGGAGGAAAGGGCAAAAAGGCTGCTGGGCAGATAATTTTATAAGATAATTTTATAAGATGATTTTATGGGAATTGAAAGGCAGTGGTTTTTATGGTATTATTAAGTCGTAAATATGGATTTTACAAGGAGGTGCCACTGTTGGCAGGACTGGAAGAAGAACAGAATGTTTCCACAAATAAAGAAAACAGTGTGGTAAAACATACTGTCAAGGATAGTGTATTCACAAATTTATTCAAAGAGAAAAAGTATCTGGTGCAGCTTTACCAGGCACTCCATCCAGAGGGCAGTGTCACGGAGGATGACATAAAGGAAGTGACAGTCAGCAATGTCCTTGTTGATGACATTTACAATGACATAGGTTTCATGGTTGGTTCAACCCTGCTGGTACTGGTTGAATGCCAGGCTACCTGGACAGTAAATATCATATTCAGGGCTTTGATGTATCTGGTGCAGACATACAGGGAATATTTCAGGAAAACAAAACAGAACCTGTATAAAAGTAAAAAACTGGAAATACCTGAACCAGAATTATATGTCATATATACTGGAAACAGGAAGACAAGACCAGAAGAAATTTCTTTGAAAGAAGAATTTTTTGATGGGAAAGATATTTGTATTGATGTAAAGGTAAAGATGATATATGATGGCAGGGATGGTGACATTATCAGCCAGTATATTGAATTTACGAAAGTATGTAATGGACAGATAAAGGTTTATGGCAGAACAAGGAAAGCCATACAGGAAGCAGTCAGGATATGTAAGGATAAAAATGTCCTGAAAGAATATCTGGAAAGCAGGGAGCAGGAGGTGGTTGATATGATGATGGAGCTGTATGACGAACAGGAGATATTAAAAACTTATGTTGAAAGCGAAAGATTTGAGGCTGAAAATGCTACAAAAAAGAGAATGGCAATGGAAATGTTGCAGGAAAATGAACCAATAAATAAAATTATAAGATATTCAGGGCTTTCAGAAGAAACTGTACTGAAATTGAAGAGGGAACAGCTACAGACAATGTAATTGTAGAAGAAACAGGGATGGGCTATTTTGTTTAAAACTAAAAAATAGCAATTGTGTATTAAAGTCTTATATTAATGGCAGGAAGTTCTTTATGAGGGCATCCTGCTTTTTCTGTACATTTTGGTACAGCATTAAAATAAACCAATATTTGTTTCAAATTGTTATTTTACAACAGTATAACCAGATAAAAGTTTCTCTGTAAAGAGACTGTCAGCTGGTATTGTAATATATAAGACATATGTTATTAATAATTAAAATCGTATTTCGGCTGGTATTATCAGTACTTTAACCTTATTTGCTATTAAAGCAATTCTTACCGGAATAATATGTAATAAAAAGTATTATTTAAGGTGTTGTAAAAAAGTGTATGATAATATAGTATAAAAACATTTTAGCAATGACATCTGCTGTATTAGATATAAAAAGGAGGACAGATAGAATGATAAGGGTTATGGAAAGTATAATCAGTGAATATTATATTTTCAAAAATGATATACTTATTGGTTTGATTATAATATTTTTGACTATTATAGCAAGTATCCTGATCAATACAAAAGAAAATAAAATTCAAATTATCAATAAAATGATGAAATATGCTTTTTATATATTTGTAGTTATTTGTTTTGGAGAAGTCACCAGTTTATTGGGGTTGGCTCCTCAAATAGAATATGAAAATTTTAATGTTGTAATTTTTGTTATTGTACTTGGGATTATTTTGATAGGAATGGTGTTGCATTGTATTATGTATAAGAATATTCATGGACCTGTATTGCAGGCTTGTAAGTATATCCAATATGTGATATTTTTTGAATTATTTCTATTAGTTATCACACAACATTTAGAATTAGTTGAGGGATTTACTGGGACATTGGCAATCATTTGTATTGAAATGATAAAGATATTTTATGAAAGAGTTAAGATATATAATGAAAGGATGAGGATTGAATATAGGGAAGAGACAGCAAAGGAATATGATTATCCAAATACTGATTTATATTATACAAGAAAGAAGCAGTTAGAAAAATTTGTTTCTGTATTAGAGCAACAAAAATATGAACCATATGCAATAATGGTTTCTGGTGAATGGGGATCAGGTAAAAGCAGTTTTATTAAGGCATTGGAAAAGAAATTAAAAGAAGATTGTTTTATATGGATCCAAGCAGGGAGTGAAAAGACTTCTTCGGATACATTGTTGGAAATATCAGAAAAATTATTGGGAATATTGAAGGAAAATAATATTTTTATTGAAAATGACAATTTAATAGAAAAATATTTTGTTGCATTTTCAGGATTATTAGATGAAACAGGGTTGAAGTTTTTCAATATAGTTACAGGTTTGTTGGGCATGAATATAAAAGGTGATAGTAAGGAATATCTAAATAGTAAATTATCAGAATTAAATAAAACAGTTTACATAATTATAGATGATCTGGACAGATGTGGTGAAGAGTACCAGATAAAAATGTTTAAAGTCATAAGGGAAAGCACTGAACTTATTAATTGCAAAACAATTTTTCTGGTTGATAAGAAAAAATTTTTAAATGAAGTGTATGATGCAAATCATATTGAAAAGTATATTAGCTATACACTGGAGTTATGCAAGGGAAACTGTCAGGAAATATTGATGTATCATATTAATAATATTTTAGGTGATGAATTTTTTGAGGAAATAAAGAATATTCTAAAAAAAGGAAGAAATGCGGAAAAAATAAGGGCAATAATTTGCAATTTTCCTGAAAATGTATTAGAGTCTTGCCAGACAGAAGTGTCCAAATTGGATGGATACATTAAAAATAGTATTTGTGAAAAAACAGATAATGAGAATAGAATAAAGGAAATTAAAGAAACAATATTAGAAATAGAAGAAAATATAACTAATTCCAGGAAGTTAAAAAATTATCTGAAAGGGATAAAAAGGGATTTATCCAATCTTAATACAGTGATAGATGAGTGTAGTATGGACTTTCAGAGGGAGGACTGGCTTAAAGCTATAATAGAAGTACAGTTTGTTAAAAATATTTTACCAAGGATGTATAGCAATATTAAAATAAGCAGGGATATTACAGAATTTCAGACAAACTATCCCCCATACAGTTTTGAAATTATTTTTGGCTTTAAATATAATATAGGGCTTTTAAGCGAAAATAAGGGATATGTTTTAAACTACATAATATATAATTTAGATATCATTGATTATTCACAGGTTCAAACCCAAAGAGAAAAGTATTTAGCTGAGTTAAATAGTGAAAGAACTGATATTGCACATGTAAATGAATATATAAAATATTCCCAGTCCTTAGATAATTTCTATAAAGTTTTAAAAGTGATTGAAATTCAAAAATTTAATAATAATTATGAAAGAGCAAAGTTTTTATCAGAATTTTTTGATGTGATATCACAGCAATCAATTTATTTTAAGAAAAATAATAGGGAATTCCTTGATTTTTCAAAACAATTGGCTTGTTGTCTGGCAGGTTTGGAATTAACTGAAACAGAAAAGGCTATATGTTTAAGAAAAAGATATTACATAATAAGAAGGGTTGTCAGGGACAGTTTAATGAAGTTTATAAAAATTTTATTGGTTTTGTTTCAAACCAATAAAGTATATGAAAATATGCAAATTACTTTAGTTAATGATATTGATTCTCTTTTTGAAAGGTTGAAAGTAATTGATGAGGATTATTTATTCCATGGTTTAATAGATGGACCTGATAAATTAGGAAATATTAAGAGGTATTTTAATCATTTGAGAGATGAATTGCAACGGGAAAATTATAGGGATCTAAAAATTAATTATGAAGACCTTTTCAAAGATATTAACATAATTTTTGATATATGCAAATTTTGGAATAATTTGGAAAATAGTCTTAACAGAGCAGATGAAAATAGCCTGCCATCATTTGAACAATATTTTAATTTGCAAATATATTCGTTTAATGACAGTGTGTTTTTGAATGTTTCTACTTTGTTTCAGGCTTTGAAAGTTCTTAAAAGATTTTATGAATCAAAAAATAATTGCTATAAACCTGAATTTTCTAAATTTTTACTATATTTGTCAAGGAAAATTGTAAATAATTATGAATCAAACCCAGGATGGTTTGAGGAAAAAGAAAAAGAGGTAAACAATTTGTTACAAGAACTTTCTGAAGAAGTTTGTAAATTAGATAATGCTACCGATGAAGAGGGAAAGGATATAGTTTGTATTATAAAGATTAATATATTTAGATTTACAAAGTATTGTAAATCTAATGAATAAAAGAAAAGATTATGAAAGTATTTAGATTTTTTGTATAAGGATAGAAGGATAGTAGTTTAAAAGCTGAAAAGCAATGCATGCTTCTTGTCTAATCTTTTGTACAAATGATTGGTATTCTGAAACAGGTTAACAAAACGGTAACAAGGTTCAAGATACCATAATTTAAGTTATCTTTGGCATTAACAATTTTATAACTATGGTATAATAAAAAATAAGAAAGTGGCGATACAAGATTAGATAGGATTTTATACTATGTTGTTGCAGACAAAGTTTTTGCTGATGGCAGATTATAATTTATTCTACTAATAATATAGGCCTTGGGAAAAAGAGTATCTTCCTCTTCTTTCCCAGG
>JAAWKM010000083.1 GCA_022797375.1 Lachnospiraceae bacterium | reverse complement strand
CACAAAGCCTCAGACAACAGACACTGTTTTTGTGGCTGTTAGCTGCTGTTTTTGCAGCGGTCTGTGGATTGTCCTGTGGAGTGGCTGTGAATAGTAACGATGAATATAGAAAAGAATATATATAAAGACATATAAATCAGATAGTCACAGTATGTCATATGTGATTTATAATAAAAATATCTAAAAGTGGAAAAGTGGGGGGTTAAATGGTAATAAGTCCTCTGCTGCAAATCAGTGCAGTGGCTTGTAACAAGCTTTATTTTTCAGGTGTGATGCTGTAATCTTTTGATTTTCTTGTACATTCTAATCCTGGTTGGCAGAACGGGCATGTCCTCACTAAAATGTTTATGCTGTTATTATAATGTCAAAATGATGGCAAAATATTTTCACAAACGGTGATTATCTCCCCACTCACACATTCTATCAAGGATGGGAATCAGTGATTTACCTCTTTCTGTCAGACTGTACTCAACTTTTGGGGGAATTTGAGGATATTCTTCCCTATGAACAAGTTGGTCAGCCTCTAATTCTTTCAAATTTGAACTTAGAGTTTTGAATGAAATTTTTCCAATATATTTTTGCATTTCATTAAAACGCACTACACCAAATTCCATCAAGGTATAAAGTATGAACATTTTATATTTTCCGTTTATTAGGGAAAGGGTATAGTTAAAGCCGGTAGTTTTGAGACATTCCTCTGATATACAACGTTTTTCCATTTTTACACTCTCCTTCAGGTAAGTATTATACTTTTATGTAAGTACTTGCTTTTCATTTCAGTTAGAATTATAATTACTGAAACGAAAAAAGTCAAGTGATAAAAGGTTGAATAAGGAGGATGTATTTATGAGCAAAATTGTAGTAATTACAGGAAGTCCACGGAATAGTGGGAACAGCTTTGCCATGACGGAAGCATTTATAAAAGCGGTACAGAAAAAAGGGCATAGCGTGGTAAGGTTTGACGCGGCCATGAAGAAAGTAGGCGGCTGTCATGCTTGTGAGACTTGCTATTCTACTGGGAAGGCATGTTCTTTTGATGATGATTTTAATACTTTGGCACCGGAAATTTTGGATGCTGATGCCGTGGTGTTCTCCACGCCGGTGTACTGGTACTCCATCCCTGCCCAGATTAAAGGCGTACTGGATAAAATGTTTTCTTTAGTTGTAGGCGGGAAGAACATTGCTGGCAAGAAATGTGCCATTATTACCTGTTGTGAGGAAAATGACATGACCGTTATGGATGGGGTTCGTATTCCGATTGAACGCTCCGCCGCATTGCTAAAATGGGAAATGGCCGGGACGGTCATGATTCCAGGTGTGCTGAATGTTGGTGATATTGAAAAAACGGATGGATGCCAGAAAGCTGCCGCTTTAGCGGATGTAATGTAATGGGGGATCATGATGGCAAAGAAAATTGTAGTTTTAAACGGAAGCCCACGGAAAAATGGGAACACTTCTGAATTGGTGAAAGTCTTTATTGAAGGTGCACAGAGTGCAGGAAATATAGTAACAGAATTCTTTCTGGATGGCATGGACATCCATGGATGCAAAGGATGTTTTGGTGGACACAGCAGCCAGGAATGTCCATGTGTCCAAAAAGATGATATGGTTAAAATTTACCCAGCAGTCAAAGAATGTGATGTGGTTGTACTGGCAACTCCACTGTACTACTGGAATATGAGTGGGCAGATCCGCACAGCCATTGACAGGTTGTTTGCCCTAGAGGAAAGCGATGGAAATCTGTTACGCGGACATGGAAGGGCATCTGCCCTCTTGATGGCGGCGGAAGGCAGCAGTTTTGAAGATGTGCTTACTTATTATGACCACCTTATAGAGCATCTGCGCTGGAAAAACCTGGGACACATCCTTGCCGGAGGCAATGGGCATGTAGGGGATATTCAAGGAAAACCGGAAATCCGGCAGGCATATGAGCTGGGAAAATCAATTCAGTAACAAGAGAGAGGGGCAGAAAATGGCAAGAGGAGTAATATGGAAATCATATATATTATATTTGTTGTAACCGCATCCAGGTTCGTTACTTTAGCAGAACCGTTTGGAGTGCTTTCTTTAGCGTAGACAAAAAAGAAAGATAACAAAAAATGGAAATGTTGTGATGGCTGCAGGGCAGTGACAGCAAAGGCGGTAATCAATGATTAACGTACTGATTGATGAACATCAGGGAAATATAAAGCAGATGGATTTTATGGTACAGAAATTTGAAAAATAGGAGGAAATTTATGAATAAGTTGAAAAAAGCATTAATGGTTGTAATATCTTTCGCATTGGCAGTTACTTTGGTTGTTTGTATTCCAGTATATACTGGCGCAGCGAAAAAACCGTCCCTGACCAAAAGCATCATGTTAGAAAAAGGAAATGCAACAGAGCTCAAGGTCAAAAATATTTCCGAAAAAACAAAGGTTAAATGGTCTTCTGATAATAAGGCTGTTGCAACGGTTTCAGGGAAAGGGAAAGTAACAGCAAAGTCAATGGGTATAGCGGAAATCACAGCAGAAATCAGTGGGAAAAAATATACCTGTACAGTGAAGGTAATTCAAAAAATGTTTCTGACAAAAAAAATCCAAATAGAGACAGGGGATTCCACAAAACTTATACTTAAAAATGCCCCCAAAGATGTAAGAGTGAAATGGTCCTGTGATGACGTAGTTATTGCTGATGTTTCTTCAGATGGTACTGTAACGGCAAAAATGGAAGGGACAGCAAGGGTTACAGCATCTGTCAGCAGAATAAAATACACTTGCAAGGTAAATGTTGTGAAAAAATCACTTGGTAGTTATGATGGTGACATTTATTATACAACCCCTGCAGATTACCGGACAAAGAGAACAGATGTTACATATGGGGAAGTAAAAACAATGCAGTATTACTCAACAACTACAGAAAAAGAACGCAGGCTTAAAGTTGTTCTTCCACCTGGTTATACAGAAGAAAAAAAATATCCTGTTATGTACCTGTTACATGGACTTGGCCAGGATGATACAGATTGGCTTAATGCGAATGCGCCTGTTATTATTGGGAATATGATACATGCGGGAACGGCTAAGGAGATGATTCTGGTGCTTCCTAACTGCCGGGCGCGGGCAAATGATGCAGCTGGTCCGGCAGATGTATTTGCATTGTCAAATTACCAGGCATTTGACAATTTTATCAATGACCTGCGGGATAATGTCATGCCGTTTATCAAGGAAAATTTTTCTATTATGGAAGGAAGGGAAAATACAGCGATTGGAGGCTTTTCTATGGGCGGGCGCACTGCACTGTATATTGGAATGAGTATGCAGGAAAGCTTTGGTTATATAGGCGGTGGCTGCCCAGCACCAGGAATATTTGCCTACACAGGGAATGGGGTCACAGAACCTGGATTATTTACACAGGAAACGTTTTGTCTGAAACCAGAATATGCGGAAAATACGCTTGTGCTGATTGTTGCAGGCAAATCAGACAATATGGTTGGGAATTATCCAGAAAGTTACCACAATGCACTGGAGGCAAATCATTCCAGGCATATCTGGTATAAATATAGCGGAGGGCATGATTTGAATGTCATGGATAACTTTTTA
Organism: Lachnospiraceae bacterium; assembly: GCA_022797375.1. GTDB lineage: Bacteria > Bacillota > Clostridia > Lachnospirales > Lachnospiraceae > Butyribacter. Next base: position 12,946 of record JAAWKM010000083.1, on the reverse strand, counting down.
TATAATTTTGCTACAAGGGCTTTTACAGATAACATACAGCCGGCAAAATAAATCTTTTAGATTATTTTGTTACAGTTCCTTATTTAATTACGACAATACAATGGAATATATGAGTTGGAAGAACTTGTGGTATGTCCTTGCTGGAAGCAATAGTGGGGCAGGCATTCTTTAATGCTTCTGTACAGAATAAATAAAGAATTACAGGAGGATGGGCAATATAAAATTGCCTGTCCTTTTATTTTACTCCCTCAAAATACAAAATTTTTCTGTGAAGTATCCAAACATAATATTCGGTTATATGGTTGCATACCGGATAAAATACATGATATAATCTGCCTGTAATACAGGACATGAGTTACAACACAAAGGTTCTGCATGTTACTGGAAGGAGAATAATAATGGCATGGAGTCATACAGGAAAAAAGAAAGCAATATTACAAATGGCAGTGTTTTAAGAGCAATATTATATTTTTCTATTCCATATTTGTTTTCATACTTTTTACAGACATTATATGGTATGGCAGACCTGTTTATTATTGGGCAGTTTAATGGGGTAGAAAGCACAACAGCTGTTTCTATTGGAAGCCAGGTTATGCATATGCTTACGGTTATAATTACAGGGCTTGCCATGGGGTCAACTGTTACAATTGGCAGGGCAGCTGGTGCAGGTGAACAAAGCTGTGCTAATAAAGCAGTTGGAAATACAGCAGCACTTTTTATATTTCTTTCTATAATTTGTACAATAATATTATCAGCAACAGTAAAACCAATAGTACATATTATGTCAACACCAGCGGAGGCAGCAGAAGGAACAGTTATTTATCTTCAAATATGCTTTGCAGGCATTCCGTTTATTACAGCTTATAATATTATTAGTTCAGTTTTCCGTGGAATGGGTGATTCAAAAAGCCCGGTGTATTTTGTGGCAGTTGCATGTGTGTTTAATATTGTACTGGATTTTATTTTTATTGGTGTATTAAAACTTGGTACAGCAGGGGCAGCACTGGGAACAACATTATCACAGGCAGTTAGTGTTGTAGTTTCTTTTATATTTATAATAAGACATAAACTGATACCTGGTATATCTAAGAAAGATTTTCGTCTTGATAAAATGGTACTTGGTGGTATTTTAAAAATTGGGCTTCCTGTTGCTGCACAAGATGGTTTTATACAAATTGCATTTATTGTAATAACTGTATTTGCAAACCGCAGGGGGTTAAATGATGCCGCCGCAGTTGGCATTGTAGAGAAAATTATAGGTATAATTTTTCTTGTGCCATCTTCCATGTTGTCCACAGTATCTGCACTTTCTGCCCATAATATTGGTGCAAGAAAACATGACAGGGCAAAGCAGACATTAAAATATGCTTCAGTTATTGCTATCTCATTTGGAATAGCCATTACAATTTTTATGCAGTTTGCAGCAGAAAGTGCAACAGGCCTGTTTTCAGGAGACAGTGAAGTAATCAGGCTTGGAGGGCAATATATGCGCAGTTATGTATGGGATTGTATTTTTGCGGGGATACATTTCTGCTTTAGTGGGTATTTCTGTGCATATGGCATGTCAATGGTTTCATTTATACATAATTTTGCTTCAATTGTATTTGCACGTATCCCAGTTGCATATATTTCATCTAAATATTATTTAAACTCTCTTTTTCCAATGGGAATTGCTGCACCAGCAGGTTCTTTGCTATCTGTATTAATATGTGTGGCAGCATTTATATGGATGCAGCGTAATCCTGGAAAAGTTGAACGTGTCTGAAAATATATAAAACTATGCAATTCCATAGTTAAATCTGCAACAGTTCAGCCTTTCATAAAAATGCAAGTTTTACAGTGCCATTTTGCATATTTTTTGTGCAAAATGTGGATGTATTTTAATAGCATAGGCATGAGGAATAACAGACTAAAAAATAGTGGGCGGATTTCTGTAAAAACCAATATAATTTGATAATGCTACTCCAGGTTGCGCATATGCAAAAACAGGTTGGTAGCATATTATAGAAATACAGGTTATTATTTAATTATCAAATATATGAAATGAGGTATGTGGAATGGGTTTTGGTGAAAATTTAAAAACAATTAGGAAACAAAAAAACATTACACAGGAGGAACTCGCAGGTCTTTTAGATGTTTCAAGACAAGCTGTCTCAAAATGGGAATCTGGTAATGGATATCCAGAAACAGAAAAGCTGTTAATGCTTTCCAAAGAATTGGATGTTTCTTTAGATTACTTGATGGGTGGTGTACCAGTAACTAGTGAAAAAGAAAAAACAGAGGAAAAAAGTGTTGAATATGCTATACCAGGCAAAATAGCAATTACTACATTTGATAATAAAAGTGTGGTAGTCTGCCATACAGTCAGGATGTCAAATATTTTATGGCCAGGAAAAAATGAACCAGGATATATTTTAAATGGTATTGATAAGATTACATTTTGGGGAAGGGAACATACAACAATACTTGGCTGGTATGCTACATTAGAGGATATAGAAAAAGAAATAAAAGAAATAATGGAGGCAATAAATAAAGGTGATAACACATACAAATTAAAATATAACGCAAATATTGAATATGTGGGGCTCTTGGGACAGCCTAAAATAAAGGATTAAATAACCTGGAAATCTATATTTATCCTTCAAGGTGTGGCAAAAGAAAAGGTTCTTATATTAAATTTTATTACATATTAAATTTTATTATAAAAAAGCAGAAAAAGACAAGTTTGTGGCGGTTCAAATCATAGACTTTTATATTTGCCAGATATATAATAATGCCATTAATAACGAGCCTTGATGTGCACAGGGGTTGTATAAATAAATACAGGAGGATTTATTATGGAGAAGAAATGGAAAAAACTGCTTGCTGTTTTTATGGCAGCTGCTATTGCATTAGTATCTCTTGGTGTTTCTGATGTATATGCAGCTAAAAATGCAAAAGTTCCAGGGATTACTAAAAAGACATTAAAACTTGACAGTACCAATATTAAACTGGCTGCTGGGAAGAGCAGGAAGGTTAGTATTAAGAATACATCAGGTGTAAAGATTAAGAGTGTAAAGTGGTCAGTAACTAATGGTAAAAATGTAGTAAAGCTTTCAAAGGCATCAAAACAGTCTGTTATGGTTAAAGCAGAAAAGCAGGGGACAGCAACTGTCCAGGCAAAGATTAAAACAGCATCCGGGACAGTGGACAGGACTGTACAGGTTAAAGTTTCTAAAAAAAGTGTACCACAGGAAACAGAAGAGCCTGAAGTAACAGAAGCACCAGTGCCAACTGCTGCACCAGCAGATAATACTGTAGAAGATACAGGTGTTTCAGAACTTATACATTATAACATGACATGCAGCGGAGATGGAAAACGTCTGTTAGACCAGTCTGGAAATGGCAATGATGCAGAACTTTCAGGTGTAAATACAACATTGCAGCAGAACCAGTCACTTTTACTTGAAAAGGGTGCATATATTAAGCTTCCAGAAAAGGTTTTTGCAGGACGCAATACAATGACTATCTCAATCTGGCTTAAAAATTACAGTGGGACAGTTAATACAAGTGCAATGTTTGTAGGCACAAAAGAGGAGCTTCCAGTATCATACTGGCTGTTAAACCCAAGTAACCCTGCTGGCCGCATGAAATCTGTTATGACTAATTCCCGCAATCCAAAAGAGCCTTTTAATACAGAAGTTGGGATTAGTGCTTCTATAGCATCAAAAGGAACAGATGGCCCATTCACAGGGACAGAATGGAACCATTATGTAACAGTAATTAAACCAGACAGTATTACAGGATATTTTAATGGAAAGAAAGTAGGGACTTCCAGCCTTGATATGAAATTCAGTGATTTTGGAAGTGACCTTGCAGCATATATTGGCAAGTCTTCTTACCCGGATGTTACATATACAGGGTTTGTAAGGGAAGTCCAGGTATTCCAGGGAGCGAAGACAGACACAGAGGTAGCACAGCTATATGACACAAGCAAAGGTGAAGATATGGAATTAAAGGGTACGAAATCAGAAATATTTATTGCTGACCGTGCAGACCCGTATATTACATTAGGTGAAGATGGATATTATTATTTCACAGCATCCTATCCTATGTATGGCGCAAGGGATAAAGATGGGTATGACAGGATAATTTTAAGAAGGTCTAAGACTATTGAAGGTTTAAAGACAGCGGAAGAAAAAGTTTTATGGGATGAAAGCGGAAGCAAAACTGCACACCGTTTTATATGGGCTCCAGAAATGCATTATATTGGGGGAAAATGGTATGTATACTATGCAGCAAGCGGTTCTGCAAATAATGTATGGGATATTAACTGCCATGTACTTATGTGTACAGGTAATGACCCTTATAATGACAAATGGGTTGAAAAGGGTAAATTCCAGGCAGCAAAGGGAGATACAATATCGTTTACAGGTTTCTCGCTTGATATGACTTATTTTGAATGTAATGGGAAATCATATGTAATATGGGCGCAGAAAGTTGGCAATTCAAATCTGTATATGGCAGAGGTTAATCCAGAAGAACCTTGGAAGACAACTACTAAGGCAATGCTGCTTACAAGACCTGAATACTACTGGGAGTGTGTAACGTTCCCTGTAAATGAGGGGCCATCAGTGTTAATCCATGATGGTAAAGTAATTGTAGCTTATTCTGCATCTGCAACAGGGCCTGAATATTGTATTGGATATATGTATGCAGATGAGAAAGCAGACCTTATGGACATTAAGTCATGGACAAAACAAAAAACACCTGCCCTTACATCAGAAGATTTAATAGACGAATATGGACCAGGACACAATTCATTTACAGTGGATGAAAAGGGAAATTACATATTTGTGTACCATTCACGTTCTAAAGAATGTTATGAAGGAAATTGTGGCTATGGTGCAGAAGACCCTCTTTATGACCCATGCAGAAGTGCAAGAATACGTACAGTACAGTGGGATGAGAACGGCCTGCCAGTGCTTAACCAGTAAATTTCACAAGTAAAAAGCCAGGAAGCGGGCCCTGGAGTGGAATAAACCCGCCGTACTCCGTGAAATTACCGGGCGTGGATTGAAACAATAGAATTTGTACAGTATTTTACAGGAAGGTCATCTGATATTGACGATATTATGCTTAATACACTGGGAGGTGTATCAGGGTATTTGGTTTTTGCTTTATTTTTTAAATTATTTGGAAATAAAGAATTTTTTAAAAATAAGCTGGGTATATAATGCCCAGCTTATTTATGTGCTGGTTCTGGCTTTTTTGGCATAAGTTGCAAAATAACGGGTTTTATAGTAATATATATTAAAGTTTAGAATGCTGGTATATGCCAATTATATTTTATGAATAATGGAACCACGACTTGTATGGTTTCCTGTTTAAGCATTAGGTACAAGTGTTTTAAGGAGGAATATGTTAGTATGAATGATAGCTTGGTAGAACGTATGGCAAATGAATGTATGACAAGAACCAGCATTGATTTATTTTCTGGCCCGGGTGGTTTATGCACAGGCTTTAAATGGGCAGGCATATTGCCTCTTATAGCAGTTGAGTGGACAGATACTACAGCACAGACATACTCTGTAACACATAATGCAGATGTTCTGGAACTTGCAAGGATTGAAGAAAACACAAAGGAAAGCCAGGAATACTTATATTCATTTATGCATGAAAGTACAAAGACTCTTTTAATTCATGGGGATATTAATAAAGTAAGCAGTAAAATGGTTAAGGAACTGCTGCTTTTAAGATATGGCATTAATTCATCAGATGAAACTGTTGATGTCGTATCCGGAGGAGCACCATGTGAAAGTTTCAGCCTTGCTGGCACAAGGACAGAAAATGATGAACGCGATGATTTATTTAGTAATATTATACGTATTGCACGTACAGTTAATACTAAAATGATATTATTTGAAAATGTTAAGGGGATGTTTTCAAAGGCTAAAAATGGCAAAAGAGGTGCATTGTTTGATTATATATGTGATACATTTGAGGATAAAAATGTATCACCTTCATACAAGCTTGTATCAAGGGAACAGGATACAATCCTGCTTAGAGCATGTGACTATGGGGTTCCGCAGCTTAGGGAGAGGCTTTTTCTTGTAGCAGTTAATACAAAACTTACAGATATGGTAAAATTTACATACCCAGAAAAGGAGTATGGGCCAGGCAGGAAATATCCTTATCTTACGGTACAAGATGCAATAGGGGATCTTCCAAAGGTTGAGATGGGAGAGGAAACAACACATTACAGAAAAAGAAAATATAAAAATAAAAACAGGGAACATTTTATAAGTATTATGCGTGGACAGTATAAGTCAGATGAAATGAATACAATTATTCCAAAGCATCTTATAGAAAAAGGCCTGTTTAAAGAAAATAGCATAAGCAGCCATAAAGCGCCTGGACATATTAAGAGAAAACAGGAACTGCTTGCACTTATAAAAGAGAAAGAAAGCATGAAGATGGCTTTTGAAAGGCTGACAAAAGAAGGTACAATAAAAAAGTACAGGCATTTGTTTCCTAATACTATCTATAGTTCAAGAAACCGCAGGCTTGTTAAGACAGAGATAAGTTTTACTGTTACCTCACATTGTCTTGATGAGATTCTGCATCCATATTTAAACAGGGCAATATCTCCAAGGGAGGCAGCAAGGCTGCAAAGTTTTCCAGACTGGTACCAGTTTGCAGGACCATATGTGCAGTTTCATGGAGATAAAGTGCAGGACAGGTATGAGCAGATTGGTGATGCAATACCACCACTCCTTGCATATGCACTTGCAAGAGAGATTATTAAGGCGTTACAGAATATTAAGTAAGGTGTTACAAAGTCATGGAAGATAATACGAAAAAGAGCCTGCATGGGTCAAAAGGAATTGAAACTTTAGACAACATGGTAAACAGTCTCCAGGAAATGAAATATATTAAAATCATAAAAAAGAATTATAGCATAGCAGACCCGGATTTTGGTGAGGCACAGTTTAAATTCCAGTATTTAATAGAATTCAGGGATAAAGAACAGTGGATTTTACAACATACAACTTCAATACGTGACAGGATTAACTGCCAGCAATGGCACAGTGAAAATATTAAGCGTTTAAATCCAGGTGTTAAAAAAGCATATGTAGTTGTTCCAGATGGACTTGCTAAAGCAGAATTGCACAAAGTATCAAATTACCAGGATAAAATTGCCAGAAGGTCAATTTATTCTGCAATTGACGGGGTTTTTCCACTCGGTGAGGCTTATTCTATGATAGAGAAGAAAGCCATGTCATTATTACCAGATGGTGCAGCACATGCAAAACTTGGGCTTAGTTTTGAGGCTAAAATTGCATGTATATTGAATGATAAGCAGAATTTTGAAAAATGGAAGTGCAATGATGAGACATCTACAGGATATTTTTATCAGCTATATTTGGATATTGTTAAGCTGCTAGGGCTTGAAAAGGAGAAAGTTATTGCTTTAAAGGCGGTTTCAGATATTCCCAAATTGCCTTCGGGCGGCTCTCCCAAAACGGATGTGCTTTTATCTGTGGAGACTATACAGGGTACAAAGAATTATACATTTAGCTGTAAGAGAAGCAACAGTTCATGGATAAGTGTACATGAATATACAGCGGATGCATTTGCCAGGGTATTAAATCCATGTGATATGCATTTAAAAGAACTTCTGTATGAATTCCAGCAGGCAGGAGGGGCGGGAGCAATGGGTGTACAAAAGGCAGAGGAATTTGGGAATTGTATTAAGAAATATTCAGATATATTGTCCAGATGGGTTATTGGAGGAGTGGGAGGTGAAGGTGACAGGGATACACAATGGGCGGAATATATAATTATTTTCAATGAAAACAGTAATAGCTATTCAATACATACAGTAGAAGGCTATATAGAAGAATGTAAAAGGCAGGGTGTAAAAGGACAGTTTGGAACTTTATTTAAGTGGACATACCCGTCAAAAGGAAGGGGCAGAAGAATACAGTTAAAAGGAAAAATACTTTAAAAATGGGGATGGTATAGATGGATGTGCTTACAAAGGAACAACGCAGGAAAAATATGCAGCGTATAAAAGGAAAAAATACGTCTATAGAAGTGAGGCTCTGTAAAGCACTATGGCAGAAAGGCTATCATTATAGGAAAAACTATAAGGAGCTGCCAGGTTCACCAGATATTGTACTGACAAAATATAAAATAGCAATATTTTGTGATGGGGAATTTTTTCATGGTAAAGACTGGGACAAGTTGAAAGCGAGGCTTGAGAAAGGCGAAAAGGGAGAATACTGGATTAAGAAAATTACAAGAAACATGGAACGTGATGAAGATATTAATAAACAACTGATGTTTAAGGGATGGACTGTACTAAGGTTCTGGGGAGATGAGATTAAGAAGAATACTGATGAGTGTGTTAAGGCCATTGAAGAAGCTATATTTGATATATCAATGGGAAAGTAAATAAAGCTGCTGTTACATAAAGCCTGGAAATGGCAGGTCTTATGTAACAGCAGCTTTTTTAAGAATATGGGGAACTGCTTTATTGCTGCAGGCTGCTTAGAATTTTTCGTAACTGTGGTACAAGCTGTGCTGCTAATACTGCTTTTACAATATCAAGTACAATAAATGGTACAAAGCCAGTGATAAATGCTGCTTTAAATGGTACTTTTGAAACAGCCATAATCCAGAATGTGCCTATAAGGTCATCAGATATAGCTGATAATATTGCGATTGCCATTAAATACAGCCGGTTATGCCTGTTAGCACAAAGCATAGGTACAAGTGCTGAAATAATAAGAAAACCTACACTGTATCCTCCATATGGCCCTGTAATATATCCAAGTCCTGAAACACCACCAACGAAAACGGGAATGCCAGATATACCGAGAACCAGCCATATAAAAATTATTGTAAATGACTGCCGTACAGGAAATGTAAGGACTATTATTGTAATTATTAAAGTTAGTGCTGTAATATGTGTTCCATTTGGCAGAGGGATGCTTATGTATGCTGATACGCATAAGACTGCTGCAAACATTGACATAATTACAAGATTTCGTGTAGAAATATTATTATTTGTTTTAGTTTTTTCCATTGACTGCTCCATTTCTCCAGTGTAGTATCCTTTCCAAAAGCATAAACTGTGGTTGTGACAAATTGTACGGTTGTACAGCTTTTTGGAAACTGGTTTATTTTATGCCCACATTATACAGAAGAGTTTGTTGTTTGTCAACCTGAAAAATATATTGGTTGACAAACTTATCCCGAAGAATTATACTTTACAAGGAAATATACAGACAAATAAGAAGTCTATATGATATATTTAAATGGAGGGAAACTGGCAGTGGGATTAAAGTCTGGCAAAACAGATATATTTTATATTTATATGGAACTTGTTTCAAGTTTTAGTGGAATGGATGGTTTTAGCGGATGGATGATAGCAAAGGCAGAATTTAAAATAGAAAAGGTGTTATGCGGGATTGATAAAACTTCTATTGGCGAAAGAACAGATATAAGCAGGAAGTTTATAAAACATCGTAAAAATTATTCTGTTATTTCTACAAGCTTAATATATAAAAACCTGGAATACAAAGTTATTATGTATATTGTAAAACCATGTGGTATAGTTAATAAAAGCATGGGTAATGAATATAAGCCAGCTAATGTGGAAGAGGCTGCCAGTCCGGTTTTTAATTATTTATTTACATTAAAATATACATTAGAAGATATAAAAAGATTTACAGAATATACAGGTGACAATAATCCAATCCACCAGACAACAAGACCAATAGTACCAGGATTTCTGATGTTTGGTGATATAATTAGAAATGAATTATATAAATATATCACTGGAAACAGCAGTGTAAAATTTGTAATATATTTCAGGGCACCTGTATATGCATATGAGCCATTAGAGGCATATATGAAGGATGGAACTGGAAAAATCATAGCTGTGCAGCCAGGTGGATATGCGGATATAAGAGAAGGCCAATGTTATAAATGGGAAACAGAAATAATAACAGAAGTATAGATTTACCATATATAAGTAAAAAGTTTGTGTTATAATGACAAAATTTGTTGTAATTGCAACTGGAAGGGGAAGTTTATGGAGAAAGCATATATAGCAGGAGGAGCAAGGAGCTATATAGGTATAGAAAACAGTATGTACCGCAATGTACCAGCAGAAATTCTTGGAGCTAAGGTATTAAAATATATTATAGATAAATACCAATGTAAAGAAACAGATATGGTTATTGCAGGAAATGCAACAGGTGCAGGAGGCAATATTACAAGGCTTATGGCACTTGAAGCAGGGCTTCCAGAAGAAATACCTGCATTTACAATAGATTTGCAATGTGGTTCAGGGCTCGAAAGTATTGCTGTAGCAGCTGCAAAAGTACAAAGCGGGCAGGCGGACTGTATTATTGCAGGTGGTTTTGAAAGCTGCTCTACAGCACCATTGAGGAAATATAATAAAAACCATCCTGGGTTTGGTGTTTATGGGGATGAAAATTCATATTATAAAGTTGCGAAGTTTTCACCAGGAGAACATAAACAGGCGGCAATGCTTGAAGGAGCAGAAAGAACAGCATTGTCAGAAGGAATTACAAGAAATATGCTTGACCACTGGGTTTTAAGAAGCCATGCACTTGCGAAAGAGGCAAGGGAAAAAGGTGTATTAAAAGATGTTATTGCAGAAATTGGTGAGGGCATTAATAAAGATGAGGGAATACGTGACAGGATTAACCAGAGGCTGTTAGACAGGCTGCCATTTGTATTAAAAGGGGGAAGCGTCCTGACCGCTGCTAATGCCTGCCTTACTAATGACGGGGCAGCTTTTGTAATAATATGTTCTGGCAGCTATATTAAGAGACATAATTTAAAACCTGTAGCAGAATTTGCTGGTGTTGCAGAGACTGGCGTCAACCCGGATGAAAGCCCGCGTTCTGCAATAAAAGCAATAGAAAAACTTCTTGCAAAAAACAATATGGATTACCATGAGATATCTGTTTATGAATGCAATGAAGCATTTGCTGTAATAGATGAACTATTTGCAAGAAAATTTCCAGATGCAGCAGACAGGTATAATATATTTGGAGGGGCACTGGCTTATGGCCATCCATATGGTGCTTCAGGCGGAATTATACTGCTTCATGCGCTTAAAGCCCTTGAATACAGCCAGCCAGAAAATAACAGCAGATATGCGGTCTGCAGCATAGCAGCAGCAGGAGGGACAGGAACCGCTGTCCTTTTAAAACATATATATTAGTAACTGGAGAATTACTAGATGAATTATTTTGAATTAGTTAAAAGAGCAGACCCTGCCAAAACTGCAATTATAGAAGATGGTAAAGCTTATACATACAGCAGGCTTTTAAGTTTAGTATCTGCTATGGCGGAACAGATATTAAAAAACCAGGAATATAATGGAAATATCCTAAAAATACAAAACAAAAATGTTTTTATAATAAAAGAAAACAGTATTTTAAAGCAGCTTGTAGCATTTCTGGCATGTAATGCTGTAAAGGCAGTTCCAATGATAGTACCATCTGATGCCATGAGATTGCCAGAAATTAATTATGTACCAGAAGATGCCTGTATGGCAGTAATGACTTCTGGGACGACAGGTATCCCTAAGATTTTATACAGGACTTATAAAAGCTGGGCAGGATTTTTTCCAGTGCAGAATGAAATATTTGGGATAAATGGGGAAAGTGTGCTTTTTGCACAAGGAAGCCTTGCATTTACAGGAAATCTGAATTTATACATGGCACAGTTTTATGCAGAAGGTACGGTTGTGGCAGAAAATAAATTTAATCCCAGAAGGTGGGCACATGTGATAAAAAAGGAAAGGGTAAATTCTATATATCTTATTCCATCTAAACTTATGTTGCTTCCCTATGTTATAAAAGAAATTAATAAGGATATAAAATCAGTGATATCAGGCTCACAGAGCCTGGGGGTTAGTGATGCAATAAGGCTAAAAGAATTATTTCCAGTGGCAGAAATTACGTTATATTATGGGGCAAGTGAACTTAATTATATTACATATGTGAAAGACAAGGATATGACAACAGATAAAAACCTTATAGGAAAGCCGTTTCCAGGTGTAAGAGTATCTGTAAATAATGGAAATATTTATGTAGACAGCCAGTACCATGCAGAGGGTATAAAATGTCCATATACTGTATCAGATAAGGGATATATGGACAAAGATGGCAGTCTGTACTTTGAGGGCAGAAGTGATGATATAGTGTCAATACATGGACGCAAGGTTTCACTAATCCATATTGAAAATGAACTTGAAAGTCTGGAAGAGGTGCATGAAGCAGCAGTAATTTATATTATAGAAAATGAAAAACAGGTGCTTGCAGCCTTTATTGATATGGAATATAATATTAAAGACAGCCTGGTTATAAATAACAATAATTATAGCAGTATAAAACAGGGAGAGAATATTAGTATATTAAAGAAACTTGCAACTAATGATGAAATATTTACAAGCCTTAGGAAAAGGCTTGCACATTATGAGATGCCATGTAAAATAATAGAATTAAATGAAATACCGCATAATGGGAGTGGAAAGAAAGATAAAAAGAAAATACAAAAATTGTACAAGAGTATAGGACGCAGGGTTTCCAGTGCCAGGGATTAAGTTTATTCCACTCCAGGAAAGCATGCCGCAGACATGGCTTTTGCATGCATTGCGCTATGGTAACCCACACAGGTGCTTAAATGTCGGCGGGGTTAAAGTGCACCTGTCATGGAATAATACCAGCCTGGACATAGAAAACCTGCGTCCGTTTTTACATAAACACAGAATAACTGGAAATAGTGTGAAAAATGATTCTAAGACAGCAAAAAACGATGTCTGACAATCATTACAATTTCACACAAGAAAAATGCAAAAACAGCATTTTTCATTACTATTTGTGCCATGCAAAGCACGGCATGGGGATTTTTATGA
>JAAWKM010000082.1 GCA_022797375.1 Lachnospiraceae bacterium | reverse complement strand
GCAGATGAGGAATTTTATTGAATGGATTACATCTGCAAAGGTAAATAAAGTACTCTGTATTATTACATTTATGTTTGTGCCATTGGCTCTTTTAACGGTGTTTACTTATGTGCCATTTGCGAAAATGGTTGGTTTTAGTTTTTATGATATGAAGTACATAGGAGACAGAGAGTTTGTAGGCCTGAAAAATTATGCCGAGGTTTTCAGCAGGGATGATTGTTTTAAGGCATTAAAACTTAGTCTTTATTATATTGTGGCATCTTTTGTACAGCTTGGACTGGCACTTTATTTTGCGACACTTTTAAGCTTTAAGACAAAAGCTGGCGGTTTTTTCAAAGGGCTGATGTTTTTCCCATATTTAGTATGTGGTATTGCGGTTGGTTTTATTTTTAAGTTCTTCTACACCAGAGGGTTTGTGCTTGATACTGTATTGCAGTGGTGTGGCTTTAACCTGGATAATCTGCCATATTGGTTGAAAGATACAAGTATTAATAATATTTCGGTGGCCGCGACTTCCGTCTGGCGTTACATGGGGCAGAATATGGTGCTCTTTATTGGCGCGATTATGTCGGTAGATGCTGAAATGTATGAAGCGGCGGCAATAGACGGTGCCGGCGGATTTCAGAAGTTCCGTTATATTATTTTTCCTAGTATCAGTACGATTATTGTACTGAACCTGATTCTTGCAATTACAGGTTCCCTAAGCGTATTCGAGCCGCCATATGTTATCACAGGTGGTAATTTCGGAACAGGTACTTATTTTGTTATTATGGACCGTCTGGCACATTCAAGCCAGAAGGTGGGTCTGGCATCTGCTATGGCGATTGTGCTGTTGGTTATTATTCTGATTGCTACCTTGCTGCAGAAGCTGTTTTTCCGTTACTTCATTGGTGAAGGGGACCAGGAAGCAATCCGTGCTGTCCGTAAGAGGAAGAAGAGAGAGGCACTGGCAGCTGCGGGAAACGGAGGTGTACAGTCATGAATACAGCGAAACTGAAAAAGCTTATATGGACGATTATAAAATATGCAACTTTGATATTTGGTGCGTTTGTATCGGTGCTTCCGGTAGTCGTATGTGTGATTACGGCTTTTAAATCACCAGAGGAGTACGCCGGGACGAACGTTATGACGCTTCCAAAGAGCTGGACTTATGTGGAAAACTTTGTACAGGCGTGGAAACAGGCAAATATGGCACTGGCGTTCCGTAACTCCATTATTATTCTGGTTTGTGTACTGTTTTTCTCAATACTGACCGGTTCTATGTTAGCGTATGTATTAAACCGTTTCAAATTTCCGGGTAATGGGCTGATTCGTAATCTTTTTCTATTTGCGTCTTTGCTTCCGGGCATTGCCATGCAGGTATCAGTATACCAGATTATGTATTCATTAGGTTGGATTAACAGCCTCTTTGGATATATTGTACTGATGTGTGGAACGGATGTTATTTCGATTTATATTTTCATACAGTTTTTTGAAAATATACCAGTTTCGCTGGATGAGGCGGCAATTATGGATGGATGTACTTATTTTGGTGTTTTCTTCCGTATTTTGTTACCGCTTTTAAAGCCAGCAATTGTAACAGTTATGATTTTAAAAGGTGTGGGTGTTTATAATGAATACTACATGGCAAATTTGTATTTACAAAATAAAAACAAGTTTGTTACGGTTGCGACATCGCTGTTTAAGTTTACAGGACCTTTGGGGAACCAGTATAACTACATCTGCGCAGGTGTTATTTTAACAATGCTTCCAGCACTGATTGTTTTTATTCTCTGCCAGAAACAGATTTATGGCGGACTGGCACAGGGAGCCGTTAAAGGATAACACGCAAAGACAGCATTTTTCAGATATTAACATAATGTAAAAGGAGAATAAGAAATGGGTGAAGTTAAGATTATTGGAAATAATGTTCCAAATGTACCATGGCAGGATAGGCCTGCTGGCAGTAAAGAGTGGATGCCGGTATGGCGTTACAGTGATAATCCGGTTATCGGACGCAATCCGGCAGAAGGGGTTGCGAGAATTTTTAACAGTGCAGTAGTTCCTTATGAGGATGCATTTATTGGTGTGTTCCGTGGAGAGCAGATTAATGGAATTCCTTATATCTATCTGGGAAGAAGTAAAGATGCTGTTCATTGGGAATTTGACAAAGATAAGATTCCATTTAAAGATGAGAACGGCAAGGATTTTATGCCAGTATATGCTTATGACCCAAGGCTTGTCAGGGTAGAAGATACATATTATATCATCTGGTGCCAGGATTTTTATGGTGCTGCAATTGGCATGGCAAAGACAACAGATTTCAAGACATTTACAAGGATTGAGAATCCATTCCTTCCATTTAACAGGAATGCGGTATTGTTTCCAAGAAAAATCAATGGAAACTTTATGATGCTTTCCCGTCCAAGTGACAGTGGACACACACCTTTTGGCGATATCTTTATTTCTGAAAGCAAAGATATGGTTTATTGGGGAAAACACCGCCATGTAATGGGAAAAAGCAGTGAATGGTGGGAGGCTGTAAAGATTGGAGGTGGTGCGGCTCCGATTGAAACGACAGAGGGATGGCTGTTATTCTATCACGGAGTGACAGGAACTTGCAATGGTTATGTATACAGTATTGGAGGAGCAGTTCTTGATATTGACAATCCTTCTGTTGTGAAGTACCGCTGTGAAAACTTCCTGCTTACGCCAGAGGAGTGGTATGAGGAACGTGGATTTGTTCCAAATGTTACTTTCCCTTGCGCAACAATCCATGACGCAGAAAGCGGGAAAATCGCGATTTATTATGGCGCTGCTGACAGTTATGTAGGTCTTGCGTTTACGAAAGTGGATGAAGTAATTGGCTATATCAAGGAACACAGCCATGTAACGGAATCTGATACAGAAATTGGAATCCGTTAGGATAGAAAATAATTTGGTGTTGCGGTGTGCGGCTGCTATGGCCGCATATCGTAATGTTCTGCCGCTAATACTATTTGTGCCGTCAGCCAAAGACGGCGGAATGGAGATTGCTATGGAGGAGCTTGTAAAAGAAATCAGACAGCATTTGGAGGAACAGCTTATTCCTTTTTGGGAGGGTTTAAAGGACAGGAAGAATGGCGGATATTACGGCTATGTGGGATATGACCTGGAAGTTGATGGAAAAGCGGTGAAAGGTTGTATTTTAAATAGCCGTATCCTGTGGTTCTTTTCCAATGCTTTTTTAATTTTAAAGGATAATAAATTGCTTGAAAATGCAAGACATGCATGGCAGTTTATGAAAGATTACTGTATTGATAAAGAGTCCGGCGGAATTTTCTGGTCTGTAACATACGATGGAAAGGTTGAAGATGACACAAAGCATACATATAACCAGGCTTTTGCAATCTATGCACTTTCTGCATATTATGCCGCATCTGGTGATGAAGAGGCACTTTCAATGGCAGAGGAATTATATGGCATAATAGAAGAGCATTGCACAGATGAGTATGGTTATCTGGAAGCGTTTGACAGGGAGTTTCATCCGATAGAAAATGATAAGCTTTCTGAGAATGGCGTAATTGCGGAAAAGACGATGAACACTCTGCTTCATGTGTTTGAGGCTTATACAGAGTTGTACCGGGTAACAGAGAAGGAGGAAGTGGCTGGCAGGCTTCGTTTTATGCTGGATTTGTTTTTAGATAAGGTTTATAACCCGGAAGCCCGCAGGCAGGAGGTTTTCTTTGACCGTACATGGAACAGCCTGATTGACCTTTATTCCTATGGGCATGACATTGAAACGGCATGGCTTTTGGACAGGGGGCTTGAGGTATTAGGAGATGATACTTACACTATGAAGATTTCCCCGGTTACCAGGGAGATTACCCAAAATATATATGACAGGGCCTATAAAAACCATTCTCTGCTGAACGAGGCGGAAAATGGCGTGGATGATACTACAAGGATTTGGTGGGTGCAGGCGGAGGCTGTTGTTGGATTTATAAATGGATACCAGAAAGATAATAATTGCAGGGAGTATTTAGAAGCGGCGGAGGATATCTGGGCTTATATTAAAGAGTATCTGTTGGATAAGAGGGATGGCTCAGAGTGGTACTGGGCGGTGGACAGCGAGGGGCAGCCTTTGGAAAAACCGGTTGTTGAACCGTGGAAATGCCCATATCATAATGGCAGGATGTGCATGGAAGTAATTAGGAGGTTGTGCCGTTGATGAAGGACGGCAGAATGGAGAGCAGTATGATTCATAATCGTTATTATGTGGAAAAAGCAAAGCAGGATAAATTGATTGAAAAAAAGAATCAAAAGAGTGATTTTTATAATGGAATCTTTGACCGGTATGTAAATCCGGTTCTGACAAGGGAACATGCGCCGGTTCACTGGAGATATGATTTGAATGCGGATACCAACCCTTATTTTATGGAACGGCTTGGTGTGAATGCAGTGATGAATTCTGGTGCTATCTATATGGATGGGAAATATTATCTGGTAGCCAGGGTGGAGGGAAATGACCGTAAGTCATTTTTTGCGGTTGCAGAAAGTGAAAGCGGAATAGATGGCTTCCGCTTTTGGGACTATCCAGTGAAGCTTCCTGATACTTGTCCTGAAGAAACAAATGTTTATGATATGCGTTTGACTAAGCATGAGGATGGCTGGATTTATGGCGTGTTTTGTTCCGAGAGCAAGGATAAGGAAAGTAATGATCTTTCCGCGGCTGTAGCCACGGCAGGAATTGTCAGGACAAAGGATTTAAAAACGTGGGAACGTCTTGATAATTTAAAAACCCTGCAGTCGCCACAGCAGAGAAATGTAGCATTGCATCCGGAATTTGTCGATGGAAAGTATGCCTTTTATACAAGACCAATGGATGGTTTTATTGAAACAGGCAGTGGCGGAGGAATTGGTTTTGGGCTTTGTGATAACATTACACATGCGGTCATTGATGAAGAAAAGATTATCAGCAGAAGAATTTACCATACATTGACGGAAGCTAAGAATGGTGCGGGTGCTGTACCAATTAAGGGAAAGAAGTGCTGGATTAACATTGCCCATGGCGTGAGAAATACGGCGGATGGTCTTCGCTATGTATTGTATTTGTTTGGAACAGATTTAAACGATCCTTCCCGTGTAACCGCGGAGCCGTCAGGTGTATTTTTAGTGCCGCTTGGCTGGGAGCGCGTAGGAGATGTTTCGAATGTTGTCTTTACGAATGGAGCGGTTGCAAGGGAAAACGGTGATGTTTATATTTATTATGCTTCTTCTGATACAAGGATGCATGTGGCAACTACCACAATTGATAAATTAGAAGACTATTTATTTAATACGCCAAAAGATCCGCTGCGTTCTGTGGACTGCGTAAAGCAAAGGTGTGAACTGGTGGAGAAAAACCTTGCTTTATTGGCATGACTATTTGGGTGATGCCAGTAATTAATTGTTGGGTGGACATTCCGGTATGGGAGGATTTGTGATGGAAAATTATTCGGAAATTAAATTATTGCATTATATGGAACGTGCCCAGAAAGGTGGAGAGCTGACAGTTGGTTTTCTGGGCGGTTCTATTACCCAGGGAAGCCTGGCATCTTCTGATACAACGTCTTATGCCTATTTAGTATACAGATGGTGGTGTGATACTTTCCCTGAGGCATATATCCATTACGTTAATGGAGGAATTGGCGGAACAACCTCCCATTTTGGCGTATCAAGGGCTGTGGAGGATGTTTTGATGTATCAGCCGGATGTGGTCTTTGTGGATTTTAGTGTAAATGATGAGCCGGAGGAATTTTTTCAGGAAACCTTTGAGGGGCTGGTCCGTAAGCTGCTTGGCTGGGGAAGCAACCCTGCAGTGGTTGTTTTAAATAATGTTTATTATGATACAGGAAAAAATGCCCAGATGTATCATAATGCCATAGCAGAGCATTATGGCGTGCCATATGTCAGCATGCTTGACACCGTTTACCGGAGAATGAAGGTCGGAGAGTACACCCGTGAGGAGCTGACGCCGGATGGCCTTCACCCAAATGATAAAGGGCATGTGTTGGTAGCGGCAGAGCTTATCCGGTATTTGGAACAGGTAAAACAGAAACTGGATAGAGAAGGCTTAGATGGTGTTTTGGAAAGAAAATCTGAGAAAGAAAGTACCCTTCCGACGCCTTTGACAGAAAATGCATACCAAAATGCGGGGCTTTTTTCCATAAGAAACTGCTGCCCTGTGTTAAATGGGTTCAGGGCAGATACCAGAGAGAAGAAAGGACATCTGGATTTTTTTAAAAATGGATGGATTGGGAAGAAGGAAGGTGACAGGATTTCTTTTGAAGTGGAGTGTTCCTGTATTGCGGTCCAGTACCGTAAAACCATTCAAAAGCCATCACCTGTTGCAAGGCTGGTTCTGGATGGCAACAGGGAACATGCCATAACACTGGATGGAAATTTTGAAGAGAACTGGGGTGACTGTCTGTATCTGGAAACAGTGCTGCATCATGGCGTATGGAAAAAGCATAGTGTTGAGATTGAAATAGTCCAGGCACATGTTGAGGATAAAGTACCGTTTTATCTGTTGTCACTGATTGTTGCATGATTTTTCAGGTTGTGCGGTTTGAAGTTTTTCTGGCATGTGAAAAAACATGTTAAGAAGAGTTTTAAACCTAAAAAATGTTATATATCGAAATGGAGGATTTTTATGAGAAAGAGAGGATTGAGGGGTCTTGCAGTATGCATGGCACTGGCTGTTACAGTATCCAGCACCGGTGTGGGGAGTTCTATGGTGAATTTGCGGGTATCCGCAAAGCAGGTTCCAGTACTCCCAGAAAGGGGTGCCGGAGCCCTGGAGTTTGAAAAACAGACCAGCAATGAGGTTGCTTTTGGGGCAGCAGAAGATTGGGATAATACGATGGTTGTAGCGTTTAATGGGGACGGTAAAGCAATTGCGGCCGGTTCTGGGTTCAGCTTTACCATGACAATTAGTGAAGCGGCTTATAATACCATGAATGAAGAGGATTACATTAAGTTAGAAGCGGATTTCTTCCAAGAGGAGAATAATTGGGACAGTCTTGTAAAACTTGGATGGCCAGTGTACAAGGCGGCAGACTTTACAAAGAATGCAGATGGAACTTACAGTGTGCAGGCAGTAATGAAATTTGATGGTGCCTGTGGCGTGTTCCATTCTCTTCAAATCCGTGGTGTAGGAACAGGTTTTGCCGGGACCGTAACGTTTTCGGGGATATCTCTGGAAAGGGCAGAGCAGGTGGAGCAATACGTTGATATTACGGAAAAAGTAAAAGAAAAAGGTGATGTTGCTGATTTATCCAATATGGCTTCCAGTGTGAAGTTAGCAGATGGCAACGCGGTTGATGGTGCAAAGGCACTGGCCGCTTATTTGAAAGGACTGCAAAAGAACGGGCAGGTATTATTTGGACATCAGAATTCCACATTCCGCTCTGTCCGTGATGACGGAAAAACTTCTGATATTAAAGATATTACTGGTTCAGAGGCTGGGTTGTTTGGTATTGATACGCTGGCACTTGCAGGCTGTGAAACAGGAAAGTCCGCCAGACAGGAAGCGTTGGATGCTTCGGTTGAGGCTTCCATAAAGGCATATAATGGCGGTTCTATTATTTCTTTATCCTGCCATATGCCAAACTTTACAAATAGCAAAATTACGCCAACAGGGGATGAAAAATATCCATATGATTTCACAAAGTGCGATTTTATAGAATCACAGGATTTAACCCCTTGCGCAGACTATGTCTTAGAAGGTGGAAAATACAATCCACAGTTTAATGCGTATCTGGATATTATTGCTGATTATGCGCTGGAATTACAGAAAGAAAACATTCCGGTCCTGTTCCGTCCATTCCATGAAAACAGTGGTGGATGGTTCTGGTGGGGGACATCTACAAGTGTAGAATCTTATCAGGCAATGTGGCGTTATATGGTTCATTATTTAGAGGATAAAGGCGTACATAATTTCCTGTATGTATATTCGCCAAATGGCCCGGTTGCCAGTGAAGAAGAGTATTTAGAGCGTTTTCCTGGAGATGCTTATGTAGATGTTCTAGGCTTTGACTATTATGATGATTATTCTGATGTAAATGTATACACAGGTGATAATTTCTTTGATGCGCTTGCAACAAGTTGTGATGTGGTAGCGGGTCTTGCGGAGAAGAAAAATAAAATTCCTGCGATTTCGGAAGCAGGTATCCGTGTTACTGGCGCAGGAAAAGACAGTTTAATGGTTTCTGGAAATCCAGTGAAGGGAAAAGACTGGTATAATAATTTAATAAATACTGCAGCTGCCCATAAGATTCCGTATTTTCTTTTATGGGCGAACTTTGGAGAAGGCAACTTCTTTGTGCCATATAAAGTTTCTGATACACAGGGACAGGAATTGATTAATGAATTTATCAGTGCTTATAACAATCAGAAATCAATTTTTGGGAACGGAACAAATTTCTATACAACAGGTGATAGTGCTGTAGCAGATGGTGCGCTTAGTAAGGCGGCAGACGTTGTATTAAGCGGCTATAGCACAGAAGTGAATGGTTATATGATTTCGCCAAAAAATTATGAAGTAATTAAAGAACCACGTAAATTTGAAGCCTATGTAACAAATGCAGAAAAGGCAGAGTTCCAGATAAAGGCAAAAGAGGGCGCAGAAGCAGTTGTTGTTCCAGCCCAGAAGGAGGGCAACTATTATACAGCAAGCCTGACAAAGGAAATGCTTGGCCAGGTTGGAAAAACGAGTACAGGTATTGTAACACTTGTAGCAGATGGCAAAGAGCTTGGAAGTGCGAAATTCATTAATTTCAATAAAGATGTTGATGTTCTGGCAAAGGGAATGTTTGATAATTTTGAATATTACTACGGGGATGACGCTTTATTGCAAAGTGTATATGGTTCACATAATTCCGCGGCAAACTGTAGTTCTTCCTTCTCACTGGACAGTACTGAAAAAGTGGAAGGTGATTACAGTGGTGCTTTTGAGTATACTCTTTCTTACAAAGGTTCTGAAGTGTGGACCGGTGGGCTTGGACGTGTATTTGATACAGATAAAACCAATCTTTCTGAATATAATGCTGTTTCTATGTGGGTAAAACCGGATGGTAATGGGCAGAAAATGGTAGTACAGCTTAATGATGGCAGTGCTGAATATGAAGCATATCTGACAGAATTTGTGAAAGGGACAAAGGCACAATATGTCACGATTCCATTCAGCAGTTTTATTAAGAAGGGTGATACGGTTTCTATTAATCCGGAGAGCATTACAAGCTTTAAGTTCTGGTGCAATTCCGTTCCGGAAAACTATACAGGGCAAAAAGATGCAGATGGCAATTACACCGTGTCTGGCACAATTCTGTTCGATGATATCCGTGCTGTAAAAATCAGTGACACGGATCTTGCAAAGGCAGATGCTAATGGATTAATTATTACAGATGAGGTGATTGCCGGTTCTGGGGAGGAATCTCCTGTTGTAACACCAGATCCGGTAAAAGTAACAGCTCCTAAGAAGGCCAGCCTTACCAGCGTAAACCAGAAGGCAAAGACGAAAAAAGTTGTTGTAAAGTGGAAAAAGGTTTCTGGTGCTACAGGATATAAGGTTTATATGAAGATGGGCAAAAAGGGCAAATATAAACTGGTGAAAATGCTGAAAAAGAACAGTATGGTAAGTTATACAACAGCGGAATTAAAGAGCAAAAAGACATATTACTTTAAGGTGCGTGCTTATAAGACTGAATCTGGTAAGACAGTAAATGGCAAGTATTCTGCTGTAAAGAGAGTTGTTGTAAAATAACGGTGTTTCTGTGTTCTCAGATGATATTTGGGAGTGCCAGGGAAGCATGGCACATCCGGATGGAGATTTTTCTTTTTCACAGCACCGGAGGATTTGCACCAGAGCACAGACTGCGTAAAGCAGGGAAGAGAACCAGAGGAGGGGCTTATGTTGAAAAGCTGGATTCAGGATATTCAGGAGAAAACCTCAGATATGAGTGGAAGAAAAAAAGTTTCCTATGTAGTGACATATTACTGGTATCATGTATTGATTGCTATGACAGTAATTGCTCTGGTTGTTTTGTTTTTAAGTCATTTGCTGTTAAGAAAAGATCCGGAATTTACTTGTGTGGTTGTGAATCAGAGTATGAATGACACATGGGAGAAAAATGTTGAGGAGGAATTTTCAAAAGAATTAGGAGTTTCTGTGGATAGTGTTGTCGTGGATCCGGATTATCATTTTTCATATGATAATGTGAAACTAGAAGGGGTAAATGAAAGTTCTTATGAAAAATTTTTTTTGAAATGGCAGTATGGAGAACTGGATGCTGTGATTTTACCAGAAAGTTTTTATCAACACTGTGTAAAGATGTCTGGCAGATTTTTCGAGGTAGATAAAATGGACACCGGAAAAATGAAAATATATGAAGATAACGGAAATTATACAGCGGTAGTTCTTGAAGAGGATTATAATGGCGAGAGATTATTGCTTGCATTTCCTTCCTCTGGAAAGCACAAAGAAACATGTGGTAAGTTTCTTTCTTTTATTAAGAATATACAGAAACAGGGAGGCTCCAATAATGAAGATTGAGGCAGACAATCAATATTTACTTTACAGTGGGCGTATCGATTGGGCTGATTTAAAAGCACCAGTATGGGTATTTCCGGCAACTTCGGTAAAAATGCGTTTCACAGGGAATTTACTAAAAATACATGTACGTAATTCCAAAGCTTATTGGGACAACAGCCTGGGTATTATATTAGATGGGGTACAGACCAGACTATCCTTACCAGATAAGGGAGAAGCCTTGCTGGAGGTTCCGGTTCCGGGTCTTTCTCATCAGGAACACGAAGTATTGTTTTTTAAGCGTCAGGATGCGTGTCATGAACTGGCAATTTTGGGATTTGAAATTGCAGATGGCGAGAGGCTTCTTTATCCGGGAGAGCCTCCAAAGAGAAGAATAGAGGTGTATGGAGACTCGGTGTCGGCAGGCGAAATTACAGAAGCTGTGGATTATGTGGCTAAGGAAGATCCGGATCATAATGGCCAGTATTCTAACAGCTGGTACTCTTATGCATGGATGACAGCGCGGAAGCTGGGAGCGCAGATTCACGATATTGCCCAGGGTGGTATTGCGATGATGGATAATACAGGATGGTTTTACGAACCAAATGCTATTGGAATGGAAACTGTATGGAATAAGGTTCATTACAATCCACAATTTGGAGATGCAACAGAGTGGAATTTTCATGATTACATACCGCATTTAGTCATTGTTGCTATTGGGCAAAATGACAGCCATCCAATAGATTATATGAAAGAAGAC
The DNA here is from genome assembly GCA_022797375.1 of Lachnospiraceae bacterium. GTDB lineage: Bacteria > Bacillota > Clostridia > Lachnospirales > Lachnospiraceae > Butyribacter. Next base: position 6,108 of record JAAWKM010000082.1, on the reverse strand, counting down.
TATAATAGTGAAAATTCAATTCTTTGGAGAAGGAACTATAAAGCTTTTCTGGAAAAAATCCGTAGTAAGTATCCAGGTGCGCAGATTGTGTGTATTACAACACTTTTGAATCACGATGAGTCTTGGGACAGGGCTATTGGACAAGTTGTGGAAGAATTAAAAGATGAAAAAGTGGCACAATATTTGTTTAAAAGAAACGGAAAAGGAACACCAGGGCATCCGCGGATTTCAGAAGCAGAAGAAATGTCAGAGGAGTTGGCAAAGTATATTGAAGGCTTGCAAATTGAAGGGTGGTAATGCAAAAATTATAGACAACATAAGGCATTATTATCTGCCACAGAACAGGAGAAGGATATGTATATATTAAAATTAAAACCAAGCTGCAAAGATTACCTTTGGGGTGGACGCCGTTTGGCAGAAGAATATGGTAAAGAATATGATGGAGAGGTATTGGCGGAGACCTGGGAATTATCATGCCATTCAGATGGACCATCTTATATAGTTAATGGAAAATATGCAGGGCATACGTTGCAGCAGTATATTGATACAGAAGGAAAAGAGGTGCTGGGAACAAACTGCAGACGTTTTCGTGATTTCCCTATTCTTATAAAATTTATCGATGCAAAAGACAATCTGTCCATCCAGGTGCATCCGGATAACCGGTATGCGCTCAAAAATGAGGGGCAGTATGGAAAGACGGAAATGTGGTATGTGATGGATGCAGGAAAAGAAGCATATCTGTATTATGGCTTTAAAAAAGAAATCAGCAAGGAAGAGTTTGCCAGAAGAATTCAAGAGGACACACTTTTAGATGTGCTTAATGCTGTACCAGTGCAGAAAGGTGATGTGCTGTTTATTGAATCTGGTACAATACATGCGATTGGAAAGGATATATTGATAGCAGAAATTCAACAAAATTCAAATGTTACTTACCGTGTGTATGACTATGGGAGAACCGGGAAAGATGGAAGAAAGAGAGATTTACATATTGAAAAAGCACTTGCCGTTACGAACCGCGTTCCAATTGTAAAGAATAAAAGCAGCTATCCTCATGTGGCAGACTGTGATTATTTTACAGTAGACAAATTAAATCTGGATGGAAATGTTATGAAGAAGATGGAGGGGAATGTGTCAGAAAATTCTTTTGCCAGTATTCTGATGCTAGATGGGGAAGGAGCTATCTTCAACAAAGATGAAAAATTGGAATTCAAAAAAGGAGACAGTTTTTTCTTACCTGCTGGAATTGGTGCATATACCATTGAAGGATGCTGTGATGCCTTGATTACGACTATTCGTGCTAAAGCAGCGCCAATCCGTATAGGCATAGATATTGGCGGGACGGATACGAAGATTGGTTTAGTGGATATCCATCAGAAACTATTAGTATCCGAAGTGATGCCTACTAAAGCAGATAGGCCAGCAGAAGAAATTATTTGCGAAATTGGCCAGCGTGTGCTGGAGCTTTTGCATAATCAGAGGATTCCAATAGACCAGTGTGTTGGGGCAGGAGTTGGTGTCCCAGGAACTGTGGACCGTAAAAAAGGAATCGTAAAATATTCAAATAATATTTGCTGGGAACAGGTGGAACTTGCTAAGGAACTTGGAAAATATTTGCCGGTACCGGTCCAGGTTGCCAATGATGCGGATTGTGCGGCACTAGGTGAAGCGGCAGCAGGAGCCGGAAAAGATTGCCAGGATATAATAATGGTGACTCTTGGGACTGGAGTAGGCGGTGGTATAATTCTGGATGGTGAGATTTATGAAGGAAAAGGAACCGGTGGAAGTGAAATCGGACATATGGTTATTGTAGAAGACGGAGAGCCATGCACTTGTGGCAGAAAGGGGTGCCTGGAAGCGTATGCATCAGCAACAGCACTGATACGTGATGCAAGAAGAGCAACCGGGAAAGAATTGACACCAAAGGAAATTTTTGATGGAGCCAAAAATGGGGACGTTAAACTTCAAAAGGTGTTGGAATTGTATATTAGAAGGCTGGGAACTGGAATTGTTAATGTGGTGAATATTTTCCGGCCGCAGATGGTGCTTTTAGGTGGTGGCATGTCTGTACAAGGGGAGACACTTCTTTCCCAATTGCGTGAGATAATGAAAGAAGGCTGTTTCGGAGGTGAGAAATGTGAACTCCCAGAAATCGGGGCTGCAGCACTTGGAAATGAAGCAGGAATGATTGGTGCAGCAAGTTTGATTTAGGATTTGTTGAATTATAGAGAAGGATATAATTATGAAGGATAAATCCTTGTATAACATTGAGCCTAAATCAAAGTTACATATGTTAATAAAAATAGATTACACTGATAATTAGGATGAGCCAGAGCAGGAAGGCGGGCTGCCAGAGAAAAAAGTGCGGATAGGGAGAGATAACCCGGGGTTACACATTTGTATTGCGGATTTTTGGAAAGTATAATAAAGAGTGGCAAAAAAGCGGCGTTGGCGTAAAGCTGATGCCGTTTTTATATAGCAAACAGAGATAAAATATAACGTTTGCAGGATTATTTGAGAACTATTGACGGGCGTTTTCTCCCTGTAATGGATAAAGGCATTGGCAACCAGCACCGGACTTAGCATAAAAAAGGATTAGCCCTCCCGTTATATGGTACAATCATTGGTTCATATAGTGGAAATGAGGGAGGTGCTGCCTATTGAAACACAGAGAATTTGTTTATATTGGCGGGCCTGTTCCAGAATTGAATGAATTGGAACATGCAGCATTTTTTATGAATTTTCAAAAGTCAATCCTTTTGTCATTAGAAAAACGGAATTTATTGACCGCATCACAGCGGGAACGCTGTTTGCTTGAACTTCAAAAACAACATAGCTTAAATCAGAAAAAGAAGCATCAAACATAACCGCTTGACGTTTTTACATATTTGAATGAAATAATTACGTCTATGAAAATATACAGAAACATCCTCATATGAGCAAGCTCTTACAAGTCTTTTTCTACATATTTTAGCGTTGTTTGTAGTATTTGGTTACTATTCACAGCCAGTTAAATTCGAGGATTTTTGGCATGTTTTATGACAAAAATACGAGTTTTACAGTGCCATTTTGCACAGTTTTTTGCAAAATGTGTGCATTTTAGCGCTGAAAGTGCTATTTGTTACTATGAGCGGCAGTAGCCGTGAATAGTAACAGTATTTGCACATCCGGCATACCACTTTGTATTAATTGTATTTAAAATTTGGCAAGGATTTGCCGGGAAAGGAGATATTTATTATGTCAATAGATAAATATGAAACCTTAAATCAAGAACGGATGATACAGCATACAAAGAGAAAAGTTGCTGCCTATTGCCGTGTTTCCACAGACAATGAAGACCAGGCAAATTCTTTTGAAAGCCAGCAGCAGTACTTTAAGCAATATATTGAACATCATCCAGATTGGGAGCTTTACGGAATTTTTGCTGATGAGGGTATCTCTGGTACGAACACAAAAAAGCGTAAACAGTTTAACCATATGATTGCATGTGCCCAAAACGGCGATTTTGATTTGATTATCACAAAGGAAATCTCCCGTTTTGCCAGAAATACGCTTGACAGTATTTATTATACCCGTGACCTCAAAAAGCATGGTGTCGCCGTTATTTTTATGAATGATGGCATTAACACAATGGATGGCGATGCAGAGCTCCGGCTTGCCATTATGTCTTCTATTGCACAGGAAGAAAGCCGTAAGACTTCCGAGCGTGTAAAGTGGGGACAGAAACGCCAGATGGAGAGGGGTGTTGTGTTTGGGCGTAGTATGTTAGGATATGATGTGAAAAATGGTAAAATGTATATCAATGAAGATGGGGCAGAAATTGTCCGTCTTATATTTCACAAGTTTGTAAACGAGGGGAAAGGAACTCATGTGATTGCCCGTGAGCTTCGGGAGGAAGGCATCAAGCCAATGCGTGTGAAAGAGTGGCAGAATACGGTAATCCTGCGTGTTATCCGCAATGAAAAATACTGCGGTGACTTGGTACAGAAAAAAACCTATACGCCAGACTTCTTATCACATGAGAAGAAAGTAAACCTTGGGCAAGAAGAATTTGTCATTATCAAAGACCATCATGAGCCAATAATTTCCCGTGAACTATTTGAAAGGGCAAACCATATCTTAAACGAAAAATCACGTTCGCAGGAGGGAAAGCCTAAATACAGCAACCGTTATCCCTTTTCTGGAAAAATCAAATGCGGATGTTGCGGTTCGAGTTATGTGGCACGGTATAAAACCAGGAAAAACGGAAGCCGCTATAAGGCGTGGCGGTGTCTTGAAGCTGTAAGGAACGGAAGTCCTCATGTTGACAAAGCGGGGAATCAATCCGGGTGTAAGGGGTTAGGTATACGAAACGAAGATGCAACCCATATCATGTATCTTGTGACGAAAAGCCTGCGGTATAATAAGAAGAAAATTATGGACAATTTAGTTTCCATTATTGAATCTGTTATTGCAATGGATACTACTGGTACGGATTCCGGGAAACTGAAAGCACAAATTAAGGCTATTGAGGGAAGACGCAGCAATCTGGTAGAGCTTTATATGTCTGGCGGTGTTACAAGAGATGAATATGCAGCGGCAAGGGAAAAATGTGAAAATGAGATAGCCCAGCTGCAATCCATTATAGACAATGTTGATAAACAGAGGGAAATCATTCAACAACAGCAGGAGATTATTTCGGAGATTACGGCTGTGATTAACGAATTGGTAAACGGCGTGGAATACGAAGATAATTTCTATAAAGAAATCTTAGACAGGATGGTGGTTATTGATAAAGATAACATTGACGTTTATTTGAATCTGCTTCCTCTCAAATGGAGCTACACAGTTGTAAAAAGCGTAAACTGCCAGCAGGTAAACCACTAAAAAGCCTCAGCCCCTAAGATGGAACATTTTAGGGGCTTCTCTGCCTATATCTGTAAGTGTCCCGATTGCTTTTCTGTTCTCCATGCTGTATCTTTGTGAAAGATATCGCATAGAGGCACCTATTTCACCATCAGGGCCGCCATACTGGCTAATAATAATCTGGGCTGCTTTTGCATTTGGCTTGGTAATATTTACAGGGTATTGCAGCCTTCTTTCATAGTTCCACATATACTAATCTCCTTTCTATTCCCAAGGCCAAGGTTCTTTAACCCATTCCCAGTAGCATGAATTGTCTACATTATCATTTAAGAGAGGCCCATATTTATGTGTATATTCATCCAGTGCTTCCTTGCGGGCCTTTTTAAGTTCCTGGTAATATGCAAGGGCGTCTTTATCACATGGATGTGTATCAAGAAAAAGAACTAATTCATCAATACCAAAACTTACCTGTGAAATATAGAGAAGAAGTTTGTTTTTGTCCTGGTTCATTGTACACCCCCCTGTCCTTTGCAATATCCACGTGGAATACATCCATAGAATGGCAGGTCAAGCGGAGGGAATATTGTACCCTGCTGCAGTCCTTTACAAAGGTCATAAACCTTGCACCACTGCTGCCAAGGTACATAACCTATAGCTAAAGCCATGCCATTTAATGGGTCATTATATAAACTGGAATCTGCATCACAGCCTGGATTACAGCCACATGACGGCTTATCATTGCCACATCCGCAAGATGGTTTATTATTGCCGCACCCGCAGGATGGTTTATTGCCGCCACATCCACAGGATGGTTTATTGTTGCCACACCCGCAGGATGGTTTATTGTTGCCACACCCGCAGGATGGTTTATTACTTCCACATTCCATATTGCAACTTGTATCAAATCCACAATCAAAAGCTGGAACAGATTTAGTGTTGCAATTTGAATTATTTGATGAATTACCATTTTGGTTAAAATTGCAATTCATTTTACGTCCGCAATCATTTGGGCGTCTTAAGTTCATATTGTTCATAAGAAGTATCCTTTCTGTTAGAATTGACGGGAATTATTTTCCGTACTAATTAATATATATGTAATTTTGGGGTAATTGTTACTTTTAGCAAAAGTATAATAATTTACAGTTATTCTGTGTTTGGAAACGGACGGTAACAGTTCAGCCTTCCATAAAAATGCGAAGATTTTTGACATGCTTTTCGTCAAAAATATGAGTTTTACAGTGCCATTTTGCACTTTTTTTGTGCAAA
>JAAWKM010000081.1 GCA_022797375.1 Lachnospiraceae bacterium | reverse complement strand
ATAGTAATGAAAAATGCTGTTTTTGCATTTTTCTTGTGTGAAATTGTAATGATTGTCAGACAGCGTTTTTTGCTGTCTTAGAATCATTTTTCACACTATATTCCTGAATACATTAATAATAACCTATTCATATCCTCTTTGCAACTTTAATCAAATTTACATTTCTGCCTGCATTTTTCAATATCAACATCTACAAGTATAACATCTGTCCCTATCCTCTTAACACATTCATATGGTATTATATACTCATAATCACGTCCAAGTATACCAAAGACTTTACATGGGCCTGGAATTATAAGACTTAATATCCGGCCTGTTTTTACGTCGAAATCAACATCACATACATTTCCAAGCCGCTCCCCGTCACAAACATTAATTACTTCCTTCTCACGAAGTTCACATACCCGCATCCGTTCCTCCACATACCAGAGATAATCCTTACTACCAGATATATGAACATTTACCTTAAATAATTCTTCATTGAACGCAAAGCTTTTTTCTCCAGGCGGCTTACCTGCGCCTGTGAAATATTTATTTCCTCTGCCACCTCCATCTGTGTCTTACCCTCAAAATACCTCATATTAATAATCTTATGTTCCCTGTCAGAAAGATGGTCAATCGCTGCTTTTAATGATATCTCCTCTATCCAGTTATCTTCTTTATTCTTTTTATCGCTTATCTGGTCCATAATATAAAGAGTGTCACCACTTTCGGCATATACTGGTTCATACAGCGACACAGGGCTTTGTATTGCATCAAGTGCAAATACAATGTCTTCTGGTGCAAGTTCCAGTTTAGCCGCAATCTCTTCAACTGTAGGCTCCTTATCACTATCTTTCATCATCAGTTCCTTAGTATATATAGCCTTATATGCTGTATCACGTATAGAACGGCTTACCCTGATGCTGTTATTGTCACGCAGGTAGCGCCTTATCTCCCCAATTATCATTGGTACAGCATAAGTAGAAAATTTAACATTTAATGTTACATCAAAATGGTCTATTGCCTTCATAAGCCCTATACAGCCTATCTGGAATAAATCATCAATATTTTCACCTGAACTGGAAAACCTCTGTATTATACTTAAGACAAGCCTTAAATTTCCCTTAATAAACTTCTCCCTTGCCTTTTTATCACCTTTCTGTATTTTAACAAAAAGTTCCTTCTTTTCTTCATCTGTAAGAAGTGGTAATTTCGCTGTGTTTACACCACAGATTTCTACTTTATACATTGCCATTTTTATCCTCCACACTGTGACGAATACATTTCTAGGTTTTATAAAGTAGGATTTACCATTTAGTTAAATCTTATTCCATTTTCATAATCTCCTTTTTAAGTCTTTTCATAATCTTTTTCTCAAGCCTTGAAATATAAGACTGGGAAATACCCATAATATCCGCTACTTCCTTCTGTGTACGCTCTTTGCCGTCATTCGTGTTAATTCCGAACCTCATCTCAATTATAACCCTTTCACGCTCGCTAAGCTTATCAAGCGCCATTCTCAGAAGCCTTCTGTCAACTTCATCCTCAAGGTTTTTTGAAATAACATTCTCATCTGTCCCAAGTATGTCTGAAAGCAGAAGCTCATTACCATCCCAGTCAACATTAAGTGGTTCATCTATTGATACTTCAAGTTTAACTTTATTATTGCGCCTTAAATACATTAATATCTCATTTTCAATACATCTTGAAGCATATGTTGCAAGCTTTATATTTTTTAACGGGTTAAATGTGTTAATAGCCTTAATAAGACCTATTGTGCCTATAGAAATAAGGTCTTCAACACCTACTCCAGTATTGTCAAACTTCTTAGCTATGTATACAACAAGGCGCAGATTGTGTTCTATAAGGCAGCTCCTTGCTGCCTGGTCTTCTGAACCGCCAAGTTTATCTAGTATCTTTTTTTCCTCATCTATTGTAAACGGCGCCGGAAGTATCTCTGCTCCTCCTATATAATGTATGTCCCCGCCTTTCTGCGGCCACAAAAGCCCCCTGAATTCCGGCATCATCCTGAACTGAAACCTGTTTGACATTGATATCTTAAGCATTGTGTCCTCCTTCTGCCATATGCTGATTATTTAAAATCATCTGTATTTCTTTATCTGTGCAAATATTGCCACTTACCGCTGCCAGGAAATTCTCTCTGGTGCTCCCATCCTGTAACTGCATCCATTCAAGCCTGTATGCTTCCAACAGCCCTCTCCCGCCTATGGAATTATATGGTATTAAAAGCGGGGCTAAATCCTTTTTAAGCCCCAGGCTGTCTGACAGTTCCTTTGATATTATAAATACCGGCTCACCTGTATAAGGGCTTATAAGATGGTTTCCTGTATCAAATAAAGCCTTAATTACCTGTTTCCTGCCATTATGTACAAGCGTAACATTTACTACGCTTCTTTGCCTTAATTCCTGCTTTGCTATTGCAATCCTTAAAAAGCGGAACAATATATACAGCATAAAAACTGAAATTAGCAGGAACAGCAGCGAAAACTTCTGGCTGCTTTCCCCTCCCTTTGAAAATATCCCCTTAAGCATAAACAACATTCCTGCTGTAAATGCTGATATTAATATAAAATTTATAAGCTTATTTAAAAACTGCCTTATGCCTGCTGGTTTATATGCCCAGTATACAAGCAGGCCAAGTTCCAGAATGGCTGTTAAGACCTGTGGTACTTTAACCCCGCTCTGGCTGGCAATTATATTGATTACCGGAATTACTGCACAGACAGCAGACGAAAGCACCCACCTTCTAACACTGGCAGGTTCATTCAGCCACCATGCTGTTATATACAGCAGGAATAAATTCATGATAAAATTCAATATCCAGTATAAATCTGCATAAAAACAGACTGCCATGCTTATGCCTTCTTTCCCCGGGCGCTTACCAGACAGTTTCAGGAATACCAATTGGCGGTATATTTGCTATATATAAAGTATACATAATATCCTTCACGAATAATGTCAAACTAAAGTACATAAAAATAAAAGTCATACTCTGTCTTACGACAAAATATGACTTTTATCTGTTAATATATTTACCAGTTAATACAGGCCTGGCATTTTACTATCTGGCAGTGATGTTTTTTTATATAATAATGGCTGGCTTGTGCTTAATATAACACCGTCATCATCAAGTATCTTTATAGTGAAAGAGTCCGTTTCATCAATATCATCTGCTTCTGTTTCTTCCTGGTTTTCTGTATCTGCGTTATCTTCTGTTTCCTCTTCATCTGGCTCAAAGTCCAGGCTTTCAGTTATTTTCAGATGGCTGTTGTCAATCCATTCTGTATCCAGGTGGCTGCCGTCAAAATATACCTGTGCATATGGTGTAAAACCTGTGCCTGTAACAAGATATGTTTTCCCACCATCTGTAGTGCCAGGAATTTCTTCAACATCTGTAACAGATATTTTATCTGTGCCCATCTTCAAATCAGAATTATTAAATGGATTAATACCATTATATGCATAGTTTTCACCATACAGCAGGTCATATGAAAGCATTGTGAGGCCTTCTGTATATCCTACTGCCTGCCAGTCACTCTGCTGGTGGTATTTTGTTATAAGGCCTTCATGTATTCCAGCCAGGTCTAATATATATGGATAAAGCTGGTATGAAGCCAGATTTTTATCTTTTTTGCCAATGCCATAATTATTCCATGTAACATATTGTGTCTGGTATAAATCTCCATTTTCAAGTTCATCCGTAGAAATTTCCAGGCTTGGGAGATGGTCACCATAAAGCACAAGCAACGTCTTCTCATTGCGCTTTGAAAGCTTATTTATAAGTTTACCTATCATCTGGTCAACTTCTGCAATCTGGTTTACATAATAAGTATACTGCTCTTCCATGCCTTCTGGTGCACCAGAAACTTCCAGTGGATAACTTTTATCTGTGCCAACATCATATTTGCCATGGCTCTGTACTGTAATTCCAAATGTAAAGTCTGCCCCCTTTGTAGAGTCCAGTGTCTTTATAATCTCGTCTACAAGAATATCATCATTGGCCCATCCATTATCATTTTCAGTAATGCCATTCATATATTCCATTGGGGTAAATGTGTCAAAACCAAGGCTTGAAAATACTATATTCCTTCCATAGAATGTTGCATCATTATTGTGTACGCTGTGGCTCTTATAGCCAAGCCCTGCAAGGTCATGGCATATGCTTTCTGATGCCACACTTTTTAAAATAGTTTTATATGGGTATTCACATACACCAAAATCATGCTGCCTTATGCCTGTAAGCACCTCAAATTCAGTATTTACAGTGCCCGCCCCCACTGTAGGCACAGTAAGCATTCCGCTCGTATATTTTTCCTGGAGTGCATGGAACACTGGCAGCGGGTCTTTTTTATACTTTAATCCCTTTACGTAATCCACATCAAAAAACGACTCAAGCTGTATAAATATAATATTCGGCTTTCCATTGTCTTTTACTGTGCTTTCCTTGTCTTCCAGCCTGCTTGTTACAGCCTGTACTGCCTCTTCGCTATAATTATCTGGCTTTGCTATTCCTGTATCAATCAGGCTGTTTGTAAAACAATATACAAAACCATAATTCTCATATGCTTCTGATATATTTGTATAATTAGTTGACAGTGCCTGCACAGAACTGCTAGAACTCTTTATAAACATAATAGCTATTGTAATTACGGCTACTGAAATAAATGAAACAATAATATTCTTGCCATTCCTGTGCTTGTGGTAAGGTGCTTTCCTGTAAAGACATGCAAGGCAGAAAGCCATAAGGCACAGTGCAACAACTACCATTGCAATATTAAGCATACTGAAATAATGCCCTGACACGCTTATTGCGCTTTTTATAAGTGTAAAATCTACTGCCGAAAACGGAGTAACCCTGAAATGCAATATTATAAAATTGGCTATCCCAAATAAAAGCCATACTGCCGAAACAGAAACAAATACAAATATTTCCCTTTTAAAAAACAATGCAAATGAAAGTGTAAGAAGTATTATCAATATATTAAAACAAAATAATAAAGGGCTTCCCACCATATATTCCACACCTGCGGCTAATGATTTGCGGTTAAGCGATTCAATTACAAGCCCAAGAATTACAGGCACAATAATATAAAACGCAATATGTCGGATTATTCCTGTACTCTTATTTCTATCAAGCATATGCCACCTCATTTCTGTAAAAAGCTGCCCTCAATTTCAACGGTAATTATACCACTTATTATAAAAAATAAAAGTACCAAATCACTGGAATATTCTTAAAATTTTGTGAATATGGCATAACGCCCATGTATTATAATACACTTAGCCTGTCATGCTTTTATACACCCTTGCAACTTTCTCAACAGGTCCATGGGCAACAAGCCTGCCACTGTCAAGTATAATAGCCTTGTCACAAATCCTCTGTACCTGTTCAAGGGAATGTGACACAAAAAGCACTGTCACCCCCCTGTCAAACATGCTCATTAGCTTCCTTTCGCACTTAGAACGGAACTTCTTATCACCTACTGACAGCACCTCATCAAGAATAAGTATATCTGGCTGGACTATTGTTGCAATAGAGAAACCAAGCCTTGATTTCATTCCTGATGAATAATTTTTAACAGGTACTTCTATAAATTCACCAAGACCTGAAAAATCCACTATTTCATCAAATTTATCATCAAGGAAACTCTTATTATATCCAAGAACCGCACCATATAAATAAATATTTTCCCTGCCTGTATACTGCGGGCTGAACCCTGCACCAAGTTCAAGAAGCGGTGCAACAACGCCCCTTGTCTGTACCTTTCCTGTAGATGGTTTTAAAACACCAGACACAACTTTAAGCAGTGTGCTCTTGCCTGAACCATTAAGCCCAAGCACACCAAGCCTTTCACCCTTTTTCACTTCAAAACTCACATCTTTAAGTGCCCAGAATTCATTATATTTTAAATCCCTCTTTAGAATTTTTATGAAATATTCTTTGAGATTATCCACATGTTCCTGGTTTAAATTAAAACGCATGCCTGCTTCTTTCACACTAATTGCTACATTCTCTTTCAAAACAGCCTCCTGAATTATTAAAACAGCCTGCCACTACAGGTCCTGTAAATGCAAAGGTTACCTCTATATTTTGTTCTAAACATGCAGGATAAATTTATCCTGGTTTTTATAAAACATTATAATGCCTGCCACAAGAAGCACAACTGCTATTACTGATGACCTGGCAAAATATACCATATCCATCGGCTGCCCATATAATACGGCATTACGGAAATTAGCTATACACATATATACAGGGTTTATTTCAAATATCCATTCATTGCCTGTACTGGCAACCCTGTCTGTTGAATAAAATATTGCTGATGCATACATTATAAGAGTAGTGGCTACTGACCATATATATTCTATATCCCTGAAAAATACATCAAGCGTTGCAAGCAGCAGCCCTATCCCAACTGACATAACCAGAAGTATAATTATAGGCACAATTGCCTGTAAAAGATATATTGTAGGCTTTACTTTTAAAACTGCTCCAACCCCTACAAGCACAATAAGCGATATAAGAAATGTTATAAAATTAGAAACTATTGCTGAAACCACATATATATATTTAGGTACATATACTTTTTTAATCATTGCTGCATTGCCACTGATTGATTTAAGTCCTGCTTTCGTTGATGATGAGAAAAACGAAAATAAAAGACGCCCGGAAAGTATAAAAACTGGAAAAGTCCTGTCATCACGCCCAAACAGTGTCCCAAATACTATTGTAAGCACAAACATATTAAGTAATGGTTCAACAAGTGTCCATAAAATTCCAAGATACGAACGGCGGTATTTTAATTTTATGTTTTTCTTAACTAATTCAAATAACAAATATTTATAATCCATGAAATTTTTAATATATTTTTTTATATCCATATTCTCTCCATTACATTAAACCCAGTTCTTTTTGCTTTGCCTGAATACAGCCAGCGGGCTTACTTATTACTTCCAATGATTATATCATACACAATTAAAAAGTCAAATAAACATTTTGCCGGAATTTTTAACAAAAAACCTGTATTTCTTACTATATTACAGCCAGACGCTTCTAAGGATACCACTATTAACAGAAAGCAAAAAAGCGGGAATACTATCCCGCTTTTTACATTCCTGTTTTCCAAAAGACTACCAGTCCTCAACCCCTTCAAATGCGTTTACAGAATTCTCAGGAGCTAAATTATCATCACTGTCAACAGGAACATCTTTATCTTGTAAGAGAGTTTTTATCTGTTCCTGTGTAATACCAGCTTCCTCCCTTTTTCTGCTGGCTGGCTTCCTGGCAGGGGCAGCAGCAGCTCTTTTTGCTTCATTCATCTGTACCATTGCCAGTATATCTTCTATCTCATCATCATGGTTGCCTACCTCATATGCATCTTCATGGTTAAGACATAGATAATACTTAATTATATGCCCGCTGTATAACGCAACCTGCTGGATGCCACAGAAATCCGAATCCCTTTTATATGGCAGGTTATCATACATTGTAATATGGTAATCCATTGTTTCATCGTATTTCTGGCTGACCAGCTTTGGCAGATATATATTGCCCATCCGCATATCTCCTTTTCCGCTTCTGCTAATACTGTATTGTTTTGTTGTTGTTTATAATTAAGTATACTCTGTTTTCACTAATTGTTCAAGAAAAAATATTTCCCTGCCACGTCCGTTTCATAAAATTTCCAGTTATTCTGTACTGGCAGACGGACGCAGGGTTTCAGTGTCCAGGCTGGTATTATTCCACTCTAGGAAAGCATGTCACAGACATGGCTTTTGCACGCATTCCGCTACATCAGCCCACGCAGCGGCGCATAAAATCTGAAAATACCAGATTCAAACGCCGGCGGGGCTGAAGTGCTTCTGTCGTGGAAAATACCAGCCTGGACATGTGAAACCTGCTGTCTTCTGGCAGACCCGAAATTATAACTTGAAATTTTATTGTGTGCTAAATTTATTCAGACAAACGGAAGATACTGCAATAAAACCCCAGATAATAAAATTAACAGTTTCCAGTTATATTATTCATTTTTCCAGAAGACAGCAGGTTCCATATGCCAGGGCGGGTTTATTCCATGACAGGTGCACTTTAACCCTGCCGGCATTTAAGCCCCTGTGTGAGTTACCGTAGCGGAATGCGTGCAAAAGCCATGTCTGTGACATGCTTTCCTAGAGTGGAATAAACCGCCCTGGCACTGGAAAACCTGCGTCCGTCTGCCAGCGCAAAAACAACCTCCTGTACAATAACGCATTTTAAACAAATTATGCACCAATGTACAAGAGGCCTTTTCTAATTCTGGTAATATTTATCGCTTATTATTTAATTTATTATTATTTTTAGTTGTACCATTGTTGTCATCTGTTTTACTGGTAGTTCCACCCTTGCTATTTCCTTTTCCTGCATCATTATTTTTATTATTTATATTATCATCATTTGTATCTGCGCCATTAGTACCTGTTGTACCTGTATTTCCAGTGCCAGTGCCTGCTGTGCCATTACCTGCTGCACCATTCCCTGTACCTGCATTATTGCCTGTACTTCCTGTACCATTATTATTATCACCATCCAGGTCATCTATGGCATCACCTGTGTCATCAATAATATCATCAGCACCATCTTCCAGGTCATCCATAAGACTGTCATCATCACCATTATTGCCATTATTATTGTCTGTGCCGCCGTTGTCGTCCATAGCTCCGTTTGTAGTTTCAGGGGATGTAGCAGAATTATTATTTTTATTGCCACATCCGCTAAAAAGCATAACCGACAGTGACATTGCTGTGATAAATAAATAAGTTTTTTTCCTCATATCTTCTCCTTTTCTGTTATTCTGAAAATTTTATTTGCACCATTAGTATGGCACAAGGAGAAAATATTATTCCGGTTTTGATAGCCATCATTATAAATGCCCAAATAAACCTAAAACTGGATTTTTAATTTTAAAATTTTTAATATTAAAGACCAGCTTTCTTAGCTTTCTCAAATTCATCAATTATATCCTGCCCTGGTGCTTCTGTACACAGGCTTGTAACAATTATAAATATAAAACTAACAGCAAAACCAACCAGCAGTGAATAAATTCCTGTTGCCGCATATATTGTCTGTCCGCCCGCAAGTGGTATGTAATCCCATATAATAACTGTAATACCACCTGATAAAATACCTGCAACAGCCCCATAAAGGTTTGTCCTCTTCCAGAAGAGGGATGCAACAACAAGAGGGCCAAAAGCTGAACCAAGACCTGCCCATGCATCCGATACAAGCCCCATTATACTGCTTTCAGGGTTCCATGCTATTATAAATGCAAGTACAGCTACTATAATAACTGTAATCCTGCTTATTTGTAATACTTTTTTATCACTTGCAGAAGGTTTAATAATATTTTTGTAAATATCCTTTGAAACAGAAGAGGCACAAACCAAAAGCTGTGAATCTGCTGTAGACATTATTGCAGCAAGTATTCCACATATAAAAATGCCACCAACAAATGGAAGCGCAAGCTTACTGTTAAATACACTATTAATCATCTCTATAAACACATTTTCAGAATCTTTAAGCACATTGCTTCCAAAGTAAGCCCTTCCAAGTACACCTATAATGCACGCTGCAACAAGTGATAAAAAACACCATATAATAGCAACTGCACTGGATTTTTTAATTTCTTTCTCACTCTTTATTGCCATAAAACGTACAAGTATATGTGGCATTCCACAATAGCCAAGCCCCCATGCAAGCTGGGAAAGTATGTCAATAAACCTGTATGGTTTCCCACCGTTTGAAAACAAGCTCATATAATCACTATAACTCCCTGTTATGCCACTCGCTGTAATCTGTGCTTCAAAATTCCCGTCAATAAACGAATATGCACATACAGGTACTACCATTAAACCAACAAGCATAAGCATACCTTGTATAAAGTCTGTAGTACATACAGCAAGGAAACCCCCAAGAAATGTATATACAAGGATTACAACTGCCCCTATCGCAAGTGCAGCATGGTAATCTATGCCAAATACCGCATTGAAGAGTTTACCTCCAGATGCCAGGGCAGATGCTGTATACACAAGGAAAAATATTACAATCACAACTGAAGATATTGTTAAAATAATCTTCTTTTTATCATGAAACCTGTTTTCAAAAAACTCGGGAAGCGTCATAGAATTGTTTGCAACTATTGTATAACGCCTTAACCTCTTTGATATAAAAAGCCAGTTGCAGACAGTACCAATAAATAAACCTATGGCAATCCAGGCCTGCCCTGTGCCAAGCGCATATATTGAGCCAGGAAGCCCCATAAGCAGCCAGCCGCTCATGTCAGACGCTTGTGCAGACAATGCAGCAACCCATCCGCCAAGCCCCCTGCCTCCAAGGAAATAATCCTCTGTACTTGAAGTCTTTTTCATCGACCAGACCCCTATGCCAACTAAAATAACAAGATAAAGTACAAATGCAATTAATATTGCAATAGTGCTTAATGATAACATTTTTAATCTCCTTATAAATATAATTTAATGCCAGTATTATATACTGCTGTATTTTAAATCCTATCTTCTGTCCAGTTCTTTAAATTCTTTATGTGAACCAATAAACTTATATGCCGGACGGATTATTTTGCCTTTATTCACAAGTTCTTCAAGGCGGTGGGCACTCCATCCTGAAATCCTTGAAATAGCAAAAAGTGGTGTAAAAAGTTCTTCTGGTATACCAAGCATTGAATATATAAGTCCACTATAAAAATCAACATTTGCACATACAGGCTTTAACACATGGCTCCTGCCCATAATTAATTCTGTAGCTATCCGTTCAACTACTGTATGCAAATGGAATTCTGCAACTATTTCTTCACCCTTTGTCTTTGCCAGCTTTCCTGCATAATCCTTAAGTATCTTTGCACGTGGGTCTGACAAGGTATATACAGCATGGCCTATTCCATATATAAGCCCTGAACCGTCAAATACTTCTTTTCTCAGTACTTTTTTAAGGTATTCCCTGATTTCGTCCTCATCTTCTATATCACATACATTTTCATGAAGGTCTTTAAACATCTGCTGGACTTTCAGGTTAGCCCCGCCATGCCGCGGCCCTTTAAGTGATGCAATTGATGCCGCCACTGCTGAATATGTATCTGTACCCGAAGAAGTTACTACATGGTTTGTAAATGTGGAATTATTACCACCGCCGTGTTCTGCATGGAGTACAAGTGCAGCGTCAAGCACCCTTGCCTCAAGCTGTGTATATTTACCATCAGGCCTTAACATATGCAGGATATTTTCTGCAATTGAAAGCCCCTGGACAGGTGGTTTTATCAAAAGGTTATCAAAATAAGTAAAGTGCCGGTATGCATAATAATTATAAACAGATATAAGCGGAAGCTTTGCTATCAGCTGCAATGACTGCCGGAGCACATTTGGCGCTGATATGTCATCAGGGCTGGCATCATATGAATATAATGTAAGTACACTTTTCTGAAGGCCATTCATAAGGTTCGGGCTTGGTGCTTTCATAATTACATCCCTTACAAATGTACCTGACAGTTCTTCAAGGCTTCCTAATACATCAATAAACACTTTAAGCTGTGCATCTGTTGGCAGTTCCCCGAATAAAAGCAGATATGTGGTTTCCTCAAATGAAAACCTTTTTGAAACATCATTTCCCACAAGGCTGTTTACGTCATAACCTTGGTAATACAGGCGTCCATCAGCGGGTTCTTTCACTCCTCCAACAATGTTATAACCAGTTACATCAGATATCTCTGTAAGACCTGTAAGCACACCTTTTCCTGTACTGTCACGCAGGCCTCTTTTAACGTCATACTCCTGGTAAAGACTTAAATCAATCTGGCTTGATGACATACATTCTTCTACAAGGTCACCAAACTGTGCATCAAGCTTCTCACTTAAAGCCATCATAGACTCATTACCCATAAACAGCACCTCCATATATAATATTTATACAATTTCAAATTTACACTATCATAGTGCAAAGAACTGTATCCCCTATATGTATACAGATATTATTGTACCCTTGTATACAATTAACGGCACAAAACTATCTTACAAAATAATAACAACTATTATACTATAACCTAACTTACTGTACTAAGTCAAGTTATCTTGTTACTGTTTATACGTCCGTTTCATAAAAATCGTTACTATTCACAGCTACGCTGTTCATAGTAACTAAAAATCCCCATGCCGTGCTTTGCACGGCACAAATAGTAATGAAAAATGCTGTCTTAGAATCATTTTTCACACTATTTCCAGTTATTCTGTGTTTGGAAACGGACGCAGGGTTTCCAGTGCCATGGCGTTTTATTACACTCCAGGAAAGCATGCCGCAGACATGGCTTTTGCACGCATTCCGCTACATCAGCCCACGCAACGGCGCATAAAATCTAAAAAAACCAGATTCAAACGCCGACGGTGCTGGAGTGCTTCTGTCATGGAATAATAATAGCCTGGACATGTGAAACCTGTCACACAATTACAGGTTCCAGTTATATCATTCACTTTGTCAGAAGACAGCAGGTTTCACAATTTATGGCCTTAAAAGCCTGCTGGTTTCTTCTTCTGACAATTCCCTGCACTCCCCAGGAAGCAGTTCTTTATCCAGCCATAACGGTCCAATACGTATTCTCTTCAGATATAATACCTGGCTTCCAGCTGCCTGGACCATCCTTTTGACCTGGTGGTACCTTCCTTCATGGAGCACAAGTTCCATTGATGTATATATTCTGTCTGCTGGCGTCTGTGAAATGTCTGCATTATTTTTGCTTTTTATAATATCCTGCACATCTTCATCCAATTCCCAAAGCCTGCAAAGTTTTATATTTTCTGCCTGTGCTGGAAGTGTTAATGTACCATCACCTATGTCAATGCCATCCGTAAGCTGTTTTATGCTATTTTCTGTAATAATCCCGTCTGCAACAACGTAATATGCCTTATCAACGTGCCTGTGTGGTGACAGCAGCATATGTGCAAGTGCACCATCATTTGTAAGCAGCACAAGCCCTTCTGTATCTATATCAAGCCTGCCGGCAGGAAAAATACCGTTCCTGGTATTGTTTCCAATATTTTCTTTTAATAAGTCTATAACTGTCTTGTGTACATTATCCTTTACTGCTGAAACACAGCCTGCTGGTTTATTAAGCATATAGTACACATACCGGCTATATGAAACCCTTTCATCCCCAATATATACTATATCAGACGATTCATCAACCCTTGTTTCTGGTTTTAGTACCTGTACACCATTAATTGTAACACTTCCTGACCGTATTATCTTCTTAACTTCATTTCTAGTTCCATATGACATTTCTGCCAGATATTTGTCTAAACGCATGGAAAACCCCCTGCCGCTTTTAGCGGCTAACAACCAGGTTACTAAGCTGGATAACAATGCTTCTGCATTAATGCAAAAAACCATGCAGGCATATTAAGCACTGCATGGCTTTAGTTACAGGACAGGTAATTCTATAATCCCCTGTACAAATCAGCATATTTTACAGCTGAATTATTCCATGAGAAGTCAACTGCCATAGCCCTGTCTATCATCTTGTTCCATTCACGTTTCCTGTTATAATATACATCTTTTGCATAATTTATAGTATTAAGCATTTCATGTGCATTATAATTAGCAAATGAGAAACCTGTTCCTGTACCTTCATACTCATTATAAGGCTCTACTGTATCTTTAAGCCCGCCTGTCTCCCTTACAATAGGGATTGTGCCATACCTGAGGCTCATAAGCTGGCTTAAGCCGCATGGTTCAAAGAGTGATGGCATAAGGAATGCATCACATGCTGCATATATCTTATGTGAACGTTCATTAGAATAATAAATATTTGCAGATACCCTGTCATGGTATTTCCATTCAAAGTGCCTGAACAGGTGCTCATATTTTTCTTCACCTGTACCAAGGACTACAAGCTGCACATCCTCTGCACAAATTTCCTCTATAACATAATCAACAAGGTCAAGTCCTTTCTGGTCAGTAAGCCTTGATACAATACCTATCATAAACTTCCTGTCATCCTGTGCAAGACCAAGTTCTTTCTGCAGGCCTCTCTTATTCTTAACCTTTTCCTTACGGAAGTTCTTTGCATTATAGTTTGTATAAATAAGGTTATCTGTTTCAGGATTCCACTCATCATAGTCAAGACCATTAACTATGCCAGACAGGCAATTGCTGCGGGCGCGCATAAGGCCATCAAGTTTCTCGCCATAGAATGGCATCTTAATTTCTTCTGCATATGATTCACTAACTGTAGTTACCAGGTCTGCATAAACTATGCCACCTTTAAGGTAGTTTGCGTCGCCATAAGCCTCAAGTTTATCTGATGCAAAAAATGACTTGTTCAGTCCGGTGATATCCTGGACTTTCTTCAAATCCCATATACCCTGGAACTTAAGGTTATGTATAGTCATAATTGTCTTAATTCCATGATAAAAATCATTTTCCATAAACATATCATGCAGATATACAGGTATAAGACCAGTCTGCCAGTCGTGGCAATGTATAATGTCTGGCCTGAAACCAAGGCTTGGCAGTGCAGATAATGACGCCTTGCAGAAAAATGCAAACTTCTCAATATCTTCATGGATATAACCATAAGGCTTATCTCCTGCAAAATAGAATTCATTATCAACAAAATAAAATTTAATGCCTTCATACTCTGTCTCAAGAATTCCTACATACTGCTTACGCCATGCAAGGTCAATATAAAAATGCGTATTGTACTGCATCTTCTGCTTCCACTCTTCTGGAATGCAGGCATACTTTGGAATCATAACCCTTACATCAAACTCTTTTTTATCAAAATATTTGGGTAAAGAGCCCGCTACATCAGCAAGTCCTCCTGTTTTAATAAATGGAACACTCTCTGATGATACAAATAATATTTTCTTCATCAAAAATACCTCCTTCTATTCAGGTCATGCCTCTATTATACTCCAAATATCTGATACTGAAAAGACTTTTTTATCAATTTAGTTTTCTTATGCCCTCATCTTGTATTCTAAACGTATTTTATCAGCAATAAGAGCCACAAACTCTGAATTTGTGGGCTTTCCTTTGCCTGAATTAACCGTATATCCAAACAATTCTTCTATTGTATCCATCTTGCCCCGGCTCCATGCGACCTCTATTGCATGCCTTATAGCCCTTTCCACACGGCTTGAAGTAGTTTTATGGTTTTTTGCAATGGTAGGGTAAAGACGTTTTGTTATTGAACCTAACATCTCATTATCATTTACAGACATAATTATTGCATCCCTTAAATACTGGTAACCCTTAATATGTGCTGGAACACCGATTTCATGTATTATATTTGTTACGTCAGCTTCAAGATTCCCCATCTTCTTTTTGGCATGCTGCTGGTTTGTAAAAACTGTATTTATAACCTTGTGGTCTTTTTCGTCATAAAGTGCTACTGCCCTGGTCCTGTTTACTACCATACGTGTATCAAAGGGCTTTAATATATAGTATGCTGCACCAAGTTCAAACGCATTTTCTGTAACACTTTCCTGGCTTACTGCTGAGACTACTATGATTTTAGGTGTGTATTCTGTATTATTCCTTAATTTTTCCATAACGCCAAGACCATCTATTTTAGGCATAATCAAATCAAGTAAAACTACATCTGGTTTATAAAGCTCAATTAATTTAAGTGCTTCTTCGCCATCTGCAGCAGTCCCGGCAACCTCCATATCTGGTTCTTTAGTAAGGGCTTCTTTTAGTAAATTAACAATTCTTTTGTTGTCATCAACTAATAAAACTCTGACATTTTGCATCACATTTCCCTTCCTGCCTCCCGGCATATCCTTTCTCTTTATATGGGGTTATAATAGAATCATATATATATAAATATATTGTTGCAATACTAAAAAAATGTTACTTTTCGACTGGACTTATAAAGCATTTCCAGCAAATAACACACTCCCTGTGCATATGACAAATTATTACAATATATGCATACAGAATACGACGGCAATTTCAGCACATGCAAGAAGGCATAATATAAGCAAATTTAATAACGTTTTTTATTCAGAAAGCATATCTTCTATAAATATTCCATATCCCCTTGTCGAATCGTTGACAAATACATGCGTAACAGCACCAATTATCTTATTATTCTGTATAATTGGCGACCCACTCATACCCTGGACAATCCCCCCTGCCTTGCTAAGCAGCCTTTTATCTGTAACTTTTATTATCATTCCTTTATTTTCCTTGGAATTAATATTGATTTTTTCAATTTCCACCTCATAATCCTCAACACTGTCACCAAGCTGGCATCTTACTGTTGCCTTACCTGTTACAACATCCTGCTTCATGGCAGCAGGAATTGCCTTGTCACTGTTATACCCATATCCATCTGCTTCAAATCCGTTATATTGTGTAGATTTATTAATATTATTGTCAAATAATTCACCTGATATACCATAATTTGTATTATTCCGTATTGTACCAAGACGGTTTACAGCACCAAGCTTTACAGAACCTAAGACTTCGCCAGGTGAGCCAGCCTCACCCTTTATCACCTGGCTGACCTTTGCGGGATATACCCCTCCATCTTTTATATCAATAAGTATTCCTGTATCTATATCCGTTATTCCATGTCCAAGTGCAACATAATTATTATCTTCTGTAACATATGTTAAAGTCCCTATTCCCTCTGTATCTTCACGCAGCCATACTCCTATTTTATAGTCACCGTCCCCGGCAAGCACTGTATCAACTTTAACTTTTATATTATTGTTATTTCTTCTTAAATAAATAGTAACCCTTCCTCTTCCATTATCCTGTACTGCTTTTATAACATCTTCAATATTCTGGACTTCCTGGTTATTGACCTTATAAATATAATCCCCTGCTTTTAATATATTGGCAGCCGGTTCATAGATGAAACCGTCTTTTCCTGTGATTTCAGATGTTCCAAGCACCATTACACCATCAGAATTAATATAAAGCCCCACAGCCCTGCCAGACGGCATGACTTTCTGTTCCTTAATAACATCTATCTGTATATTTTTATAGTGGAACAGCCCGAAAAGCTTTAGCCTCGCCTTATAAGTCCCTGTGTTGTTTGCCTGCATCCTGACAGTCTTGTTCAGGTTAAAATGTATGCTGCCATCATTTGCACTATTAGTGTTTTTAACACTTATAGCATCAACAGCACCATCTATCTCCCCTTCAAGTGGTACATTAAACTCAAGGCTTTCTTCCCTGTTCTCCACAAGCATAATATTATCAGGGACTTTTCTATCTATATACCATATATAGTAAACCACAGCAGCAAAAATATTTACACATAATGCAAGAGCAAGAACTGCCCTGTATTTCTTTTTAAAATCCCTGCTAATAATATTTTTATTCATATTTAAATACTCCTGTCAGAAATATATTTATTAGTTACTATTCACAGCTACGCTGTTCATAGTAACTAGCAGTGCTTCCAGCACTGGTTATGTACACATTTTGCACAAAAAACATGCAAAATGGCACTGTAA
>JAAWKM010000080.1 GCA_022797375.1 Lachnospiraceae bacterium | reverse complement strand
TTTTAGACTAAAATTTTTAAAATTCCAATTTTTTATTGCTAAAAAATGCTCTGGTAATGCCAATTTTATAGAATTTTTATTTTATGCGGTTATCCTGATATGGCAATTCTATAAATTTGCTGCTGTCCAGCCTTATATGGTAAGTTTTAAAAGTTCTTCCCTTATATAATCCATACTACCTGCTGACATGCTGAATTCATCCAGCCCATATTTAAAAAGGATTTCTGTTGCTTTTACATCCCCTGCCATTTCGCCACACATTCCAGCTTTTATATTTTCTTTATGTGCAGCATCTATTATATGTTTTATGGCACCAAGGACTGCCGGGTGGAAATATGAATATTTATCTGCAATCTTTTTATTGCCACGGTCTACTGCAAGCAGGTATTGTGTAAGGTCGTTTGTACCTATGCTGAAGAAATCTGCTTCTTTTGCAAATTCTTCTGCAAGCAGCACACTTGCTGGTGTCTCTATCATCATGCCTGTTTCTATGTTCTCACAGAATTCTTTGCCTTCTTCACGCAATTCTTTCTTACATTCTTCTACAACTTCCCTGGCTTCCCTTAATTCCTCAACAGATATAATCATTGGGAACATTATACGCACATTGCCAAATGCACTTGCACGAAGTATTGCACGTAACTGCTCTTTAAACATGTCTTTCATGTCAAGTGATATGCGTATTGCCCTCCATCCAAGGAACGGGTTATCCTCTTTTTCAAATTCAAAATAAGGAAGTTCTTTGTCACCACCAATATCAAGTGTACGTATTGTTAATTCCTGTGGACAAAGCTCTGCTGCACGTTTATATACCTGGAACTGTTCTTCCTCTGTTGGGAAATGTGTATTTTCCATATACAGAAGCTCACTTCTGAAAAGACCAACACCATCCATTTTTACTGGAAGCGCCCTTTCAATATCTTCTGCATTACCTACATTAATACAAAGTGAAATCCTTTTCCCATCTTTTGTAATTACTGGATTATCCCTTAACTTTTCAAGACGCTGCCGTTCATTTTCATATTCCTGTTTTTTCTGTTTATACTCGTTTAACACAGCCTCTTCTGGTGAAATAATAATAACGCCTTCTTCCGCATCCATACAGACTATATCGCCAGAATTTAACTTGCCAAGTATGCCTTTTACACCCACAAGCGTAGGTATTCCAAGGTTTTTGGCAATTATAGAAACATGGCTTGTGACACCGCCTTCTTCTGTAATAATCCCCTTTACATAATCTGTATTTATCTTAACTGTATCTGAAGGAAACAAATCTTTTGCAAGAATTATTGCTTCTTCACGGAGATTTCCTATATCTGGCAGTTCCACGCCTTTAAGCTGTGCCATAAGGCGTTTGCCAACATCCTGTATATCTGCAGCCCTTTCCTTCATATACTCGTCATCCATCATTTCAAAAACTGCTGCTACTTCTGAAATTGCTTCACTAACTGCACTCTCTGCATTTTCTGCATCATTGTTAATCTTGCTTTTTACGCTGTCCTCTAATGTAAAATCCATAACCATTTCCAGATGTGCAGAAAAAATTTCATTAGTTACTGCAAGTTTTTCTAATTCTGCTTTTACAGACTCCCTTGCATTAAGAAACTGGCTGACCTGCCCCTCCTTATCCTGCTCTGGAACTTTACACTTCACAGGACTTAAATCCAGTTCTTCGTATTTATATATCTTTGCTACTGCAATTCCCCTGGATGCTGTTTTTCCAACATATACTTTTTCCATAAAAATCCCCATGCCTCCTTTAACAGCTGTTTCTGTTATTCACCAAGCCCGCTTTCAATAAGCTCTGTAATCTTCTTTAAATCTGCTTCTTCGTTTTCACCATCACACTGCACTTCTATCTCAGTACCCTTTTTTAAAGCAGCTGCCATAAGGTTTAATATGCTTTTTGGCTGGATTTTTTTCTCGCCATGTATAATTAATACTTCAGAAGAACACTCTGTTGCTGCCTTTGATAAAATTGATGCTGGTCTTGCATGTACCCCTGACGGATTTACAATTGTAACTTTCTTTGAAACCATAATATACCTCCTTTAACTTCTGCTGCTTATTCTGTAACACCAAAATGTTCAAATAAGATTTTCTCTGCTTCTACATTCCATAATCCCCTGTTTTTCTTACATGCTTCATCAAGCTTTTTAAATAATGGGTCTGTTTTGCCTAACTCCCCAAAATCCTCTATTGCTGTAAGAGGCATATTAAACTGTGTATATGTAAGTTTTTTACCACCTGGGATATTTGGAAGGTTCTTTGTTGTTTCTGCAATGCTGTCAATACCTCCTACATGTGTAACCATAACTGCCGGTTCAATTTTACCTTTGGCTGCAAGCGTGTTTGCCTCGATTAAATCGTCATTATTGCCACCTGTTGTCCCTACTATATGTGTACTTATATAGTGTACATTATAAAGGTTTACTTCACCCATAAACTGGCTGTCAGAAGGCCCTGCAAAGAAATTCATGCAGCCATCAAATGCAAGAAGTTTATCACCCATTTCTGCAACTTTACGGTTTGGTATATATACAAATACATCATCATATCCTTTGCCACCTGTAATATCACGCAATTCTTTTACAGGGTCTGCCATGCTTGCTGTATTAACATATATAAGTTCAACACCATTTTCCTTTGCCTTTTCTTCTGGTATAACTTCCCTCGCCCTTGCAAGTTTAGCATCATCTATATCTGTTACTACAATGCGCTTTGGCTTGTTTTCAAACTGTATGCCGTAGCTTATTGCACCAAGCCCCATCGGCCCGCAGCCACCAAGGATAATTATATCGCCGCCTTCTTTTGTGCCGCCTGAAAGGTCATGGTTTATTTTATTGGTATGGTAATTGCCATGATATCCGCCTATAATACAGCTCATAGGCTCACCAAGTGATGCCTCAAAGAAACTTTCACCCTCATATGGCATAAGGCATCCAAGTTCCATTACTTCATGTGGTATAATGCAGTATGTACATGCACCGCCAAAATACTCGTAAGAATAGCCTGGTGAAGCAAGGCTTCCCTTGTAATTAAGTGCTGGCTGCTGTGTAAAACGCATACCTGGCTTAAACTGGTCCTTCCACTTGTCACCAACTTCAACAATTACACCTGCAAACTCATGCCCTATAATAACCGGGTTAGTATCAATATTTTGTGGTGCTCTTTTATGTTTTTTACCCTGCTGTAATAATTTATATGTTGACATGCATATACTGTCACTTATAACCTTTACTAAAATTTCATCATCCTTAATTGCTGGAAGCTCGAATTCCTCAAGCCTGGCATCCATAGCACCATACATCCTGACTGCTTTTGTTTTCATATTTTATACCCCGTCTTTCTATATTTTTTCTCATTATATACCGCCACAGGCGGCACAAACAATCAATCTATTTCTTCTATAATTACACCCTCTTTTAACTTCATAACAAGTTCTTTTGCTGGCGGCTTTGTGCCTATTGTCGTTACTGCACCTGCTGATGTTGCAATTCCAAGTTTTAACGTTTCGTCATTATCCATGTTGTTCTCATATGCAAATGCAATAGCTGCTACCATTGCATCACCTGCACCTACTGTAGAATGTGCCTTTACAGACAATGCCTGTGCCTTTGCCTCGTAGTCTTTCTTTAAAAGCATTGCACCACATTTGCCCATAGAAACCGCAACAGTACTAACCCCTTCTTTTATAAGCCTTCTTGCGATATTTGCTATTTCCTGCTCTGACGCTTTATAATCAAACCTGGCATATTCTTCAAGTTCAAGCCTGTTTGGCTTAATAATGTCAGGTAATGCCTTAAGCCCGTTTCTGAACAGTTCACCGTCTGCGTCCAGAAGTACAACTGCGCCTTTTTTATGTACAATATTAATTATTTCTGCATATATATCTTTACCCATTCCATTTGGGACGCTTCCTGCAAGTACAAATAATGTATCTTTGGATGCGTATCCCTCTAACTTATCCATAAGTTCTTTTAATTCATCTGCTGATGGTACTGCTCCAGGCTCATTAAGTTCTGTAACCATGCCATTTTCTTCAAATACCTTTGTATTTGTCCTGGTTTCACCTTTAAGCCATACAAAATCATTCTGTATTCCCTTTTCGTCAAGCACATTTTTAATGGTACGCCCTGCATTTCCCGCAAGAAAACCTGTTGCAATGCTTTTACCGCCAAGCTCACATATTGTCTTTGAAACATTAATGCCTTTGCCACCAGCATCATATTCAACTTTGCTTATACGGTTCAGACCTCCTTGCTGCAGGTAACCAATTTCAACTGTTTTATCAATAGCAGGATTCATTGTTACTGTTACTATCATACTGCTGCTCTCCTTTCTGCTTTTATCTGCTAATTACTGCCTAAAATACTGTATACTGTATCAACATCACCATTTGCAAGTTTTTCCGCAGCAGATTCATCAAGCATTTTTTCTGCAATTACTGAAAGAATCTGGAGATGTTCTTCACCAACACCAGCAATACCAACTACTACATTTGCAGTTTCATTCCCCCAAGGTGTTCCCTCTGGAAATGTCATTACTGCAATGCCAGATTCCTTAATATCTTTTTTTGCTTCTTCAACGCCATGTGGAAGTGCAAGCCCATTTCCCATAAATGTGGAACAGCTTTCCTCCCTTTTAACCATTGCTTCAATATAAGGCTGGTCTACATAGCCTGCATCAACAAGCATCTGTCCCACTTCTTTTATAACTTCCTCCTGTGGTTTTGCTTTGCAGTTTACCTTAATATTCTCACGGTACAAAAGTTCTTTCTTTTCTGTTTTCTTTTTAGATTTAAATAACATAAAACCCCTCCATTCTGCGGCTCCTGCTATATTTGCCGGCTCATCGTTTTTTCTTTGTAAATACATTATAACCCAGTAAAAAGGGACTTTTCAATGAAAAGACCTTTTTATTTGGCATTATTGGCTGGTGCCATTTTTCATTTTATATAAGAACCTGCTTTATAAGATAAAAATACTTTAGCATAACATATGCCGTCCACAGTCTTCCAAAATAAAAAACGGCATAGCCACGAATAGCTATACCATTTTTTATTTTATATTTTTGAAATATACTGGTTAAAAAATTTCTTTAAAAATACTGAAAGCATATCTCTTATTTCTTCTTTTCTGCCATATTTAAGCACCTCAAGAAAATCTGCCTCTTCAATTAACAGGCTGCTAATATAACCCATTATTTCATTATTAATCTGGGTATTTTCATCTTCTGGCACAAGCATTATAATTACAACCTGTATATTTTTAAAATAGGCATCCTGGAACGGCTTTCTGTCATGAGTGGTGCATATAGTAAATTCCGGCCTTACAACACCTTTTGTCCTTGCATGGAGAAGTGCAAAACCAAATTCTGCGAAAATCTGGCTTGATATTTCTTCCCTTCTCTGCAGTGCTTCGCGTATCATTTCCCGCCTGTCAGAATAAGGTGATATTTCTTCACCAGTCATAACTAAAAGCTTATCAAAAGTAATTGTGCCATTTACTTTAAAAAAACCCATATATTTTAAAAGAAGTTTTATCTGTGCTGCCATTTTATTAATCTGGTCAAGCTGTTCCTGGAAAGAACCTGTTTCTTCGTGTTTTTGCGGGAGCCTTTCATATTTGTAGAAAAGCCGCCTGATTTCTTCCATATCTTTTTCATTTAACAAAGGGTTTACATATAATACAGGCACATCTTCCTCTATTTCTAATGGTATACTTGAAATAAAGAAATCCGTTTTTCCTATAATATATGGGGTCACATCATTTTTACCATATGTTGACAGAACCATTTTATTGCGGAATACCTTTTTAAGCTTCGATGACATCAGCCTTGAAATCCCAATCCCGCTTGAGCAGACCACACCAGCATGTACCTGGCGCAATTTCTCTTTCCTGCCTTCAAGCCTTACCATTGCTGCCCCGAAATGTACAGTCAGAAAGCCCGTTTCTTCTGGCGGGACTTCTTTACACAGGCTTTCCCCAAGTACTTTTGCAACTGATTCACATTTCCTGTACAGTTCTGCATAGCTCCGCTTTATTTCTTCAAGCATAGGGTTATGTATCTTCATCCCATGCACAAGCCTTATAATCGTTGGCTGTAAATGTGCCAGAAGCCCTTGCAGGAACTCATCATCCTGTTTAACCAGATAAGCATTTTCCTGGTCAAATGCATCTATCATTTCATTGACAAGCTGGCGCAGCTGCCTTCCACCTGCTAATGGCTGTATATTGCCATATTGTATTTTTTCATGTTTAGAGCCCTTAATATGAAGCCAGATATATGTGATTTCAATTTCTGGTATTTCAATCTGGAAATCCTCTTCAAGCTTTGATGCAATTTTAACCGCAAGTGAATAATCAACATCTTTAACAATATCTTCTTCTATCTTGCCACTTTCCTCAATTACTTCATTCTTCATAATGCGGTTTATGGCAATAGCTATATGGATAACAAGCCCCATATATGAATTTTCAGTAAGTGATGCCACTCTGCTGTCATCAATATTGTTAATACATTCCATTACCTTTTTTACAATACTTTCATCAAGAATGCCATGTATGCCGCTCTTTCTAGTATACTCATAATTTCCTGGCATTTCATCTGTATTTTCATATGATTCACGCAAAAGGCTTGTATCTAAATTTTCATTAATAAATGCCCCTATTGCTTTGCGGTAATTTTCTTCTGTGCCTTCTACATATATCCCGCTTCCTGGCTTCCTTATTATATCAAGCCCGAAACCAGAAAGCCATTCCCTTATTGCTTCAAGGTCTGTGCTGGCTGTTGCTTCACTTACACCAAACTGGCTGCTGTAATAAAACAGCTTTTTAAGCCCTTTTTCTTTTAATATTTCTAATATAAGGCGTTTCCTGCGTTCCTCTTTATTAGGGACGTCAGGGCTTTCCTCCTGGCATAAAAAGGAAAGCAGCCTGTCTTTTTCATCCTGTGTCCCTTCAAGCCATATTCCTGTCCCGGTCTTTGAAAAATACTTTATATCATACCCTTTAAGATATGAACTTATATATTCAAGTTCCCTCTGGGTAGTACGCTTGCTTACACCAATCTTTTCTGCCAGGGACTTTACAGGTATTGCTTCTTCCTCTGTAAGAAGTATCTTTAATATCTGTTTTGCTCTTGATAAAATTTTCATGGCGCAGCCATTCCTTTCTGTTTAATTGCATCCTGCCCCAGATAACTGGAAATTATTCTTAGAGGTTTGTTTTCTTTAAGTCTTCTATAAGCTGCCCGTATTCTGGCGCTGCAAGGAAGTTTGTTATAAGCACAAGCCTTGCATCCGGGTTACTGTGTGCTGCACGCTCACCCAGATCCCTGTGTGTTACCACTATCTGTACATCTGCAGGGATTGATGATACTGGTGTATGTATTACCTCAATGCCAGACATGCCGGCTTCTGCTATTTTCTTCTTAAGCACCGTTGCACCCATTGCACTTGAGCCCATTCCTGCATCACATGCAAAAGCAATTTTGCGTATTTTCCCAGATGGTGCAGCTGATGCTTTATTGCTGCTCTGTACAGGAACACCCTTAGACTGGCTTTTCATTGCATCTTTCTTTGCCTGTGCTTCCTCTAATGAAGCATCTTTTCCCATAAATTTAAGTATAGGAAGTGATATTACAAATGAAACAAGTGCAGCCAGAAGCACACCAATTACCAGCCCCAGATAACTGTGGCGCTCTGCCATTGCAAGTATTGCAATTATGCTTCCAGGAGATGCTGCTGATACAAGGCCTACATCAAATATTGTAAATATAAATACACCACAAGCGCCTCCAGCGATTGTTGCAAGCAGTAACAGCGGGTTCATAAGTATATATGGGAAGTATATTTCATGTATTCCGCCAAGAAAATGGATTATAACTGCTCCTGGTGCAGAACTTTTTGCACTTCCTTTTCCTGCTATGCAGTAAGCCAGCAGTACACCAAGACCTGGCCCTGGATTTGCTTCCAGAAGGAAGAATACTGACTTGCCAGCTTCTGTTACCTGCTGTATTCCCATTGGTGACAATATTCCCTGGTTAATTGCATTATTAAGGAACAATACCTTAGCTGGCTCTATAAAAAGGCTTACAAGCGGCAGCAGCCCATGTTCTACGAAGAAATTAACGCCTGTGCTCATGGCATTGCTTAATATATTGACAAGCGGCGTAATACCAGTCATTGAAATTAATGCAAGAATACCGCCAATAATTCCTAAAGAGAAGTTATTTACAAGCATTTCAAAGCCTGCTTTAATATGCCCCTCTATCCTCTTGTCAAACTGCTTAATAATCCAGCCTGCCAGTGGTCCTGTCACCATAGCCCCGATAAACATTGGTGTATCTGGTGAACCTACTATAGTACCCATAGCTGCAATAGCACCAGCAATGCCGCCACGCTTGCCTGCAACCACTTCACCACCTGTATAGGCAATAAGCAGCGGCAGCAGCATATGTGACATAGGGTCCACCAATGCAGCAAATTTTTCATTTGGTATCCACCCTGTTGCAATAAACAGCGCTGCTATAAGCCCCCATGTAATAAATGCACCAATATTTGGCATTACCATTCCACTAAGAAACCTTCCAAATAATTGTACTTTCTCCTTCATACACATACCTCACTTATTTTAGAATTCCTGCGCTTCCAATACTGGAAATATAAAATATACTTAACATTTATTTATTATCCAGTTAAAAAGCCGGTTATAATTACGTTAGAGGCATGACTGGCCAGTCAATCCCTTTTTGATAAACTTATTATACTAATATTATAGATAATTTTGCAACAAATAGAAAAAGAGATTTGGCATTATCAGATAATGCCAATATTTGCAAAAATAACCAAGGCATACAATTGTTTATACTGTATGCCTTGGTTATTTATAATTCTGTTTCTGTAATTTTCCCCTCTGCCTGTTCCCAAAACATGCCAGGGGTAATCTTAATCCATCCGCTTTTTAAATATATTAAGCAATTTACTACATAAAACATAAGCCAGTCCAACACAAACATAAATGACAATGGAAACTGCACAAGATTTATTTCCTGTGCAGTAATAATAAATATAATAATAAATATATAACTGAAAAAAGAATTACTGGGTAATAACCAAAGGCAAATTAATTTTCCTGCCATTCTGCACACACTGGAAAGTAACTGCGGCCTTAGTATCTTTATTATTTTTCAATCCCGTTGCCTTAATTACAAACTGGTTTGTACTTCCACTTACAGGAGTTACTGTAACATAACCCTGGTATTTTGAATCCACTGTTGCGGTATATGTACCATCATCCGTTTTGGTTGTGCCTGCATATCCTGTTACACATACTGCAAGAGTTTTTCCATTCCCAAGTTTTGTATTCTTAGCAAGTTTATTCCCTGGTTTATCCTGTACTTCCAGCTTTACAGGGGCTAATTTCACATTTACAGGGCAGCAGGCAGAAACACCTTTGCTGCCAGTATCTATCACCCAGAGATAGACAAGACCGCCTTCCTTGCCAACTGCTGTAACCGTTATCTGCCCGTTTTTAATCTTTGCTCTTGCTATCTTAGATGCAGATGTATCAGTAATTTTGTTTTTATTATTTACTTCTGGTTTTACAGCAGATTTAGTAATTCCTACAATAACCTTGCCCACAGATGTTTTTACTATGCCTTTGTTATTTAGTGTATACTTATATGACGCAAGAATATCTGTATAAGCAGTAAATACTTTGCTGTTTACCTTTTTGCCATCTATTGTCTTTGTACCACCATTGCCATATATTACTGCTTCCTGGCTTGTAACAGGATTATTGTAATTATAATCACTAAATATATGGGCACCGGATGGGGCAACCGGGCTGGATGATGGTAATGCACTTGGCATGGCTGAAGGGGCTGGTGTTATACTTGGGATAGGTAATGGCGTTGCCAGTGTATCTGCATAAATAATTGTAAAATCTTTACCATTGACTTTATATGTAGCTGGTTTGGTAATATCCATTACTTTGATTTCATCATCTATTATTATTGCATTTTGTAAATCAGATATATTTATGGTACTGCCATAATTCAATTCATCTTTATATAATGGCAATATATTGTATGTCTGGCTATGCAACCTTACTTCTGCCAAATAATAAGAGGGACAATACAAATACGTCAATGCCGTATTTTTACTTAAGTCCAGACTTATCAGACAGTTCGAGCTACAAGATAAGTATAATAACGCCATATTTTTGCTTAAGTCCAGGTCTGTCAAGGAATTATTATCACAAGTTAAGTGCGTCAAATTTATGTTTTTGCTTACATCCAGCTCTGATAAACAGTTGAAACCACAATTTAAACCTGTCAAAGCTATACTTTTGCTTATATCCAGCTTTGACAGATTGTTTGAGCAACAATGCAAATCTGTCAATGCCGTATTTTTGCTTATATCCAGCTCTGTCATCTGCCTGTTGAAACCACAATTTAAAGTTATTAAAGCTGTATTTTTACTTACGTCCAGTTTTGTCAACTCGTTATCGTAACAAGATAAGTTTTTCAAGACCACATTCATGCTTACGTCCAAATTTGTCAACTCATTCGCGTAACAAGATAAGTTTTTCAAAACCGTATTTTTGCTCACGTCCAATTCTGACATCCAGTTTGAACTGCAATCCAAATCTGTTAAAGTTGTAAAATATTCTACTCCTTTAAGATTATATATTTCTTTTCCCTGTACATCTATCTGCGTTACATTTGCAATTTCCTCCTCTGACAGTAATTTATTATTATCTTTGTCAAACTGGCTGCTTACATAATCCCTGAAAATATCATCTGGAAAATTAGTTTCATTAATTGCTATTTCTCCTGCTGCTTTTGCGATTTGTGGTATTCCCACAACAATAACAGTACAAAGTAAAATACAGTACAAAAATCCCTTTCTTTTTTTAATATTTTTTACCATAATTATCCCCTTTCTTTTTTATAATTAGTTAAATTTATATATATTTAACCTCTTAAAATGTAAAATGCAATTAACTAATTAATGCTAATATACCTTCAGGCATGCTGTTTGCCTGTGTAAGCATTGATTGTGCTGCCTGCTGTATAATATTTCTTGATGAAAACTGTACCATTTCATCTGCAAGGTCTGCATCACGTATTTTTGATTCTGATGCCTGTAAGTTTTCTGCCCCGTTCATGTCATTTAAGTATGCATGTTCAAGGCGGTTTTTCATTGCACCCAGGTCTGCCCTGCTTTCCAGTAATTTATCAATTGCCCTGTCAACACGTAGAAGTGTATCTGGTTCATAAGCTGTAAATGTTACTGGATGCCCTCCAACTATTCTGCTTGTAATGGATATATAAGAATAATTTTCGGTTCTTTCACTTTTTACCTGTGTTGAATATATAGGACTTATATCTTCACCATCATTATTTGTGCCTCCGGGATGTACCAATACTGTTTCAAGTTCCTGGATTACTCTTGTGCCACTTACAAGCCGCCTGTCTGTTACAACATGTCCTCCAACATGCCCGTTATACCATTTATTGTTTCCAAGGTATTCTGCCCCTTCAAACAATGACGGGTCGTACATTTCATTTTTACCCACTGAACAATACCCGTCCCTGAAAATTGTATAACCTTCAAGCCCAAGACTAGCCAGGGTAGTATCAGGCAAATCAATATCTACACCTTGTCTTGTATTTGCTGCCACCTGTATGTAAAGCCCGTTATATTCCTCGTTGACATGCTCTATTACCTGGGGAGTATTTTTTACCTGTGTCTGTACACTTAAATTAACATATGCATTTCCAATTGCATTTCCAGCAAGTTTTGTTTCTGTCACACCATCATCACGGAAATCATAAAAAACAACATCATATGGTTTTGTATCATTACCTGTAATACGTATAAAATGTTCTGACTGGCCGTTTTTAATTATTTCGTTTACTAATGCCCCGGCAATTTTACCACTTTCTTCTTTTACATAATCTTCATAACTTTTAGTATTTCCAGTTGCATTATAGGAATCCTTATCCATTACTTTACCTGCCATGTTAATATAATCCTGTAAATTAATTCCTTTTATATCCCTTTGGACAGTTTCATAGGAAAATTTTGCACTTTCATCATCAAGGTCTTCCAGGCTGTTTATAGATGACACATTTATATCATCTGAATAAAAATAAAAACCTTGTGCCCTGTTACTGCATGTTGCACACTCATATGCTATTGCAACACCTGACAGGTCCATTAATTTTTCTAGTAAACCTGTTTTATCTGTACATTCTGCAAGTACATCAAAACTTACTACAGCACTATAATTATCTTTTAAGCTTTCTGTCCATTCACCTCCATATTCTCCCTTAAAACCACCAGGTATTTTATCTTTCGGACCATAAAATATTTCAGGTTTTGATGGGTCAATTTTGTTTTCATTAATAATTACATAATCGCTTACATCCTGTTTTACATTACTGCCAATCTTATTATTATTTAATTTAAGGTCAAGGTCACAGTTTGTTTTTAACCAGGCAGGTATTTCTTTTCTAGTTGTAACATTTTTATGTACATAACGGTATTCCTCTTCTGGCTCTGCTATTTCTGTTGTTACTGATATTTTTACCTTGTTGCCTTGCAAAATCTTTATTGTATTGTACTCTGTCTGTTTTGCAATGCGGTCTAGTTCTTCTAAATGTGCATCGACTTCTTTCTGGATTTGCAAACGGTCTCCTTGTGTATATGTATCGTTATATGCCTCTATAGTAAGTTCACGTATTCTTTGTAAAATGCCAGCCTGTTCAGCCATAGCCCCATCTGCTGTGTCAATCAGGCTGCACCCTTCAAGGACATTCTGTCCACCACGCAAAAGCCCTCTTATCTGCCCTCTCATCTTTTCTGATATAGACAGACCTGCCGCATCATCTGCCACCCTGTTAATGCGGTACCCAGATGCCAGTTTTTCAGTATTTTTTGAAATTGATTTATTATTGATCCCTAACTGCCTGTTTGTAAAACTTGCAAGCATATTATACCACCCATATAATATATACCTATTAGGTGCTATATAAGGCATTGGGGTTTATGCATATTTTTTGACAGCCTGCCAGATTATAATTACTAGAGAGCCATTACAGATATCTGTAAAATGTTTTACTATTTGCCTGTTACCTTGCAAAACAAATGCATGGGCTCTTAAACTCCTGCTTGCCAGGTTAAATTAAGGAAAGCATTATAGGGGATTAGTGTAAAAATAAATTTTTCACACAGCAAATTTGTGCCTGCAGTCCAAAATTTGCGGGCTTATAGCAGGAATTGAGGAGTATTATGGAAACATATAAACAAGAAATCGGATTGCGTTTAAGACAGTTAAGAAAAGAAAACCAGCTTACCCAGGAAAAAGTTGCGGAAATGCTTGGCATTTCACAAAAACATTACAGCGAGGCAGAACGGGGAATAACGGGGCTTTCCGTAAAAAATCTTATACAAATAAGTGATATTTTATCTGTTAGTTTAGATTATTTACTTAAAGGGTATATTTCCCAGTATTCTTCAGAGCCATTAAAAAATAATGTATTAATAAACAACCTGTATTTTTCTTCATCTGAGTATACACAGCAGCAAATGCTAAAATTGTTACAAATTGCAAAAGATATCGAAACACATGCCCAGTTACAAAAAAGAAAAACATCATATATGCAAAATGAAAAGACAGGTGTCCTGCCTTCTTCAGATAAAAAAATACAAGAGGACTAATAACCGGGAAAGTGCTGTAAAAAGGTGGATTAAAAGCAAGCCAGGCAACAGTGAAGGTTCTGCCTTACACTATTATCTGGCTTGTCTGTTTTTAATATTTTATTTATGACAATAAGAATTTACCTTTTATTCCATCCAGAAGTTTTTTGTTCTCTGGCATCAAAAAACTGTCCATAAATAAAACCCTTTCTTCCACAATAATGCAGGGCATTGCTAAAGTACAAAATTTTTATTGAATTTTTTTATCAGTATTTAATGATTTAATAAAAACTTTAAACTTATCTATTATTGCTCTGTCTTTTGTTTTTAAAATAACACCCATAACTGACATATTAGAAACCCTTTTTTATTGATAATAAGACTATTATAAAAACAAATATCAATAACATTTTTGTTGACATTAGCGTTTTTAACACTTATAATAAATGCCAGAATAGGGTGGATAAAACAGATAAGCTACAAGACAGATAAAATAACGAAGCCTGGCAAACCTCAAACAATGCCAGTCTTTACGAAATGAAAATTTGGCGGTTTAGAAAAATTAGTTTGAAATATATACCAGGCAGTAAAATTTATATTGACAACAACTAATATTGTAAATGTTTTTGATATAAGAGGTTATTATATGGCAACGATAGAAAAACTTTTCCTGTCTGTTATGTGTGGCACACAGGACAAGAACATAAAATTTAAAGACTTACAAAAATTACTTGACATACTTGGTTTTGAGTGCCGCATAAGAGGAGACCATTTCATATATTACTATAACGGGCTGCCTGAAAACTTAAATATCCAGCCTGTAAAAAATATGGCTAAACCATACCAGATAAAACAAATAAGGAATTATTTATTAAAATATCATTTAGGATTATAAACGGAGGATTATAAAATGTATAAGTATGAACGTATTATTTATTGGTCTGATGATGATAATGCTTTTATTGTAGAAGTGCCAGAACTTCCTGGATGTATGGCAGATGGTGCAACTGTTGAAGAAGCCATTGCAAATGCTGAAACTGTAATCAGCGAGTGGATTGAAATTACAAAAGAACGTGGACTTGAAGTTCCAGAACCTAAAGGACGGCTGATGTATGCCTGAAATCATAAAAATAACAGAGCTTCATACAGCCTTTGTGCTAAACCACAAAGGCTGTAAATTATTAATGCATATCTTCAGGGCAACTATATTGTACCACTTCATAACACCATATCTTGTGTACCAGAATCCCCTGCCCTTTTCACAAGGACTGCTGCAAGCGTACCTGTTATTATACCCGCCACCACCCCTGCTACCAGCAGGAATGGCAGGTAATAAATTACCATGCTGTTTTGCAGTACAGCCATAGCAACAAGTACCTGCCCTATATTATGGGACACCCCGCCTGCCACACTTACACCATAAACTGAAAACTTTCTGGTCTTTTTTAGCAAAAGCATTACAACAAAGCTTAAAATACCACCTGCCAGGCTGTAAACCATGCCAGACAGACCGCCAAATGCAAGGCCGGACAGCACTATACGTACAATTGCTATGCCAAATGCTGTTAAAGGCCTGAAATAAAAAATTGAAAATATTACTACAATATTTGACAGCCCTGCTTTTATGCCTGGTATGCCTAAATTCAATGGCAGTAATGATTCTATATAGCTTAACACAAATGCTACAGCTGCAAGCATTCCAATCCTTGCTATATTTTTAGTATCTGGCATTATTTTACATCCTTAATGCTAAAGCTGGTTCTTCCCATTTTATCTTTGCCAAGGCATACAGCCTTAACCCTGTCGCCAAGGGTAAGTATATCCTCAACATGGTTTATCCTCTCTTTGGCAATTTTGGAAATATGCACCATCCCTTCTTTGCCAGGTGCAAATTCAAGGAATGCCCCAAATTCCTTAATATTTATTACTTCACCCTCAAGGACTTGTCCTTCATAGAAATCTGTAACAATAATTTCTATAAGCCTTTTTGCCTCTGCCATTAAAGATTCATCTTCACCACAAATTGAAACCATTCCCTCATCTGAAATATCAATTTTTACATTTGTACGTTCAATAAGTGCGTTAATCGTCTTGCCTCTCTGTCCTACTACATCACCTATCTTCATAGGGTCAATCTGCATCTGGATAATTTTAGGTGCATATTTGCCTACATTTTTACGCGGTTCACTGATTGCAGGAAGCATAATATTGTCAAGAATATACATCCTTGCTTCACGTGTACGGCTTATAGCTTCTTCCACAATAGGTTTTGTCAGGCCATGTATCTTAATATCCATCTGTATTGCCGTTATTCCGTCTTTTGTACCTGCAACCTTGAAATCCATGTCTCCAAAGAAATCTTCAAGACCCTGTATATCTGTAAGCACAATATAGTCATCATCAGTTTCGCCTGTAACAAGCCCGCATGAAATACCAGCAACAGGTTTTTTAATAGGGACACCTGCTGCCATAAGTGACATTGTAGACGCACATATGCTAGCCTGTGATGTAGAACCATTTGACTCAAATGTTTCTGAAACCGTACGTATTGTATATGGAAATTCCTCTTCACTTGGAAGCACTGGCACAAGTGCCTTTTCAGCTAATGAACCATGTCCAATCTCACGTCTTCCAGGCCCGCGGCTTGGCTTTGTTTCACCTACAGAATATGAAGGAAAGTTATAATGGTGCATATACCTTTTTTCTGTTGTAAATGCATCAAGCCCGTCTACCTTCTGTTTTTCTGAAAGCGGTGCAAGTGTTGTAATTGTACAAATCTGTGTCTGCCCACGTGTAAACATTGCTGAACCATGCACTCTTGGGATAAGGTCAACCTCAGCAGCAAGAGGCCTGATTTCTGTAATCTGGCGTCCATCTGGTCTTTTATGGTCTTTTAAAATCATTTTGCGGACTGTTTTCTTCTGGTACTGGTAGATTGCTTCGCCAAGAATTGCAAGCCATTCCTCATTATCTGCAAATGCCTCCTCAAGCTTTTCAGTTACCTGGCGGATATTTTCCTCACGTACCTGTTTATCATCTGAAAATACTGCCTCTTCCATCTCTTCTGGAGGTACAATTTCTTTAATTGCTGCAAACATTTCTTCTGGAATTGCACAGCTTGTGTATTCATGTTTTGGCTTTCCTGCCTCTTCCACAATCTTATTAATAAATTCAATAATTGTCTGGTTAATTCCATGACACAGATAAATTGCTTCAAGCATCTGGTCTTCTGGAATTTCATCAGCCCCTGCTTCAATCATAATAACTTTCTCACTTGTTGATGCAACAGTAAGCCTTAAGCTGCCATTGTCCCATACTTCCTGGCCAGGGTTTACTATAAACTCCCCGTCCACCATTCCAAGCTGCGTAGTTGCACATGGCCCGCAGAATGGTATATCTGAAATACTTGTTGCAAGTGCTGAACCAATCATTGCAACAAGTTCAGGGCGGCATTCAGGGTCTACAGAAAGCACAAGGTTATTTAATGTACAATCATTGCGGTAATCCTTTGGGAAAAGGGGACGCATAGGCCTGTCTATAACCCTTGCTGTAAGGACTGAATTTTCAGAAGCCTTGCCTTCACGTTTATTAAAGCCGCCTGGTATTTTGCCAACGGCATACATTTTTTCTTCAAATTCCACTGAAAGCGGGAAGAAATCTATTCCTTCCCTCGGCTTGTCTGATGCTGTTGCAGTACAAAGCACTGTTGTTTCACCATAGTGCATAAGAGCTGCACCATTTGCCTGCTTTGCAACCCTTCCGATATCAACCGTAAGTGTCCTTCCTGCA
Organism: Lachnospiraceae bacterium; assembly: GCA_022797375.1. Classification (GTDB taxonomy): domain Bacteria; phylum Bacillota; class Clostridia; order Lachnospirales; family Lachnospiraceae; genus Butyribacter. Next base: position 358 of record JAAWKM010000080.1, on the reverse strand, counting down.
AGTTCCATAGAATATGATTTATATGACATTATTTCTCCTTCCTGAGCATAAACTCTGCTGGCAATGCCAGAATATTTTTATACTGCAGGCTTTCCGAAACAACTGAAAAAACCGTCTTAAATGCGCATAAATACAGCATTTTAAGACGGGCTTTTCAGAAGTCCCGGGAATGGCCTGCACACTATCTGCTATAGTATAACATTAATAATCCATCTATGCAAGGAAAATACAAGCCTTGCCGCACCTGTTTCACAAATTTTGTTACTATTCACAGTCAAAATTTATGATTAATAAATTTTATTGCAAATTTTGCTTTTTTCTGTGTGATGGAGTATACTATTATCCAGTATATAGCAGG
>JAAWKM010000079.1 GCA_022797375.1 Lachnospiraceae bacterium | reverse complement strand
ACCAAAGGAGTATGTTATGGAGAAAAAAGGAACAGGGGAAGTCAAAATTGCATCAGATGTTGTTGCTATTATAGCGGCGATTGCTGCTACAGAAACTGATGGTGTAAGTTCAATGGCAGGAAATATTACTAATGAGCTGATAGGTAAATTTGGCATGAAGAAACTGTCAAAGGGAGTTAAGGTAACAATGGAAGAGGGTCTTGTACATGTAGATATTATGCTTAATGTAAAGTATGGTTACAGTATTAAAAGCGTGTCAGAGCAGGTACAGAACAGGGTAAGCCAGCAGATTGAAACAATGACAGGTCTTGTAGTCCCGGAAGTAAATGTCAGGGTTGCAGGAGTGAACTTAAGTGAATAATAGTTACTATGAACCGCAGAGCTGTGAATAGTAACGGATAATAATGTATAAACAGCAGCACAGGAAGGCAGGAAAGTAAGGTACGGTAGAGATTATGACAAGAAAAAAAATCAGGGAAAATTTATACATTATGCTGTTCCGTCTGGATTTTTATAATAAAGAAGATGTTAAAAAACAGGCAGAAATATATCTTGAAGAAGAGATAGAGAATGCATCTGAAAAGGATAAAGAGGAACTTCGTAATAAGTTTAATATTGTATTAGAGCATCTTGAAGAAATTGATGCACAGATTGAATCAAAGTCCAAAGGATGGACAGTAAACAGGATAGCTAAGGCAGAACTTACAGTTCTGCGTCTGGCTGTTTTTGAACTGCTTTATGCAGATGATGTGCCAGATGGTGTAGCTATTAATGAAGCAGTAGAGCTTTCAAAGCTTTATTGTGCCGATAAGGCAAAGGGATTTGTTAATGGCATTCTTGCATCAGTTGTAAAAAGCAAAGAAAATAAAGAAGGCCAGGAGAATAACAGCCTGGAGGAGTGATATTATGGGGGAAGCCAGGTCAGTTTCCCAGGTAAATTTATATATTAAAAATATGTTTACCAGGGAATATGCACTGAATAATATTTCTGTAAGGGGAGAAGTATCCAACTGTAAATATCATTCATCAGGGCATATTTATTTTACGATTAAAGACAATTCATCACAGCTTTCCTGTGTTATGTTCGCTTCAATGCGCCAGGGCCTGGGATTCAGGATGGAAGAGGGCAGTGGCGTTATAGTGCAGGGAAGCATAAGTGTTTATGAGCGTGATGGCAAATACCAGCTTTATGCCAGGAAGATTACAATGGATGGCAATGGCAGGTTATATGAAGAATATGAGAAGATGAAAAAGCGCCTTTTAGAAGAGGGGCTTTTTGATGCAGACAAGAAAAGAAAGATACCAGCATATGCAAAAAGCATTGGTGTTGTAACTGCTCCAGAGGGTGCAGTTATCCATGATATATGTAATGTGGCAGCAAGGCGCAACCCATATGTGCAGATATACCTTTACCCCGCAAAAGTACAGGGGGATGGTGCAGAAGACATGGTTATTGAAGGTATCAGGTATTTTGAAAAGACAGATGTTGATACAATTATAATAGGCAGGGGTGGAGGTTCTATAGAAGATTTATGGGCATTTAATTCTGAAAAACTTGCAAGGGCAGTGTATTCATGTACTAAACCTGTGATTTCTGCAACAGGGCATGAGACAGATACAACAATAGCTGATTTTGTAGCTGATTTAAGAGCGCCTACGCCATCTGCAGCAGCAGAACTTGCAGTATATCCATACAAGGAAACGGAGGCAGCATTAAGGGAGGCAGCCTATTCCCTTAAATGGCAGATAAATAATATTTTAAAGATTAATAAATTAAAACTCGTACAATATGTGACAATGCTAAAACATTCCAGCCCGCAGGATTTGCTGCACCAGCGCAGGCTTTATGCGGCGGACTGCCGGGACAGGCTTTCAATAGCTATGGAACAAAAACTTACGGCGGCAAAGCACCAGCTTGCATTGTATTCAGAAGAACTTAAGGGGCTGTCACCCCTGTATAAACTTAAAGGAGGCTATTCTTACGTAGCTAAAGAAGATGGGGGCAGTGTAAGGTCTGTGGATGAAATTACGGCAGGACAGAAGCTTGTATTGTATTTGCAGGACGGACAGGCAGTTGTTAATGTAAAGAGTGTAAGAAAGGCAGAGGGATATGGCAGCAAAGAAAATGACACTTGAGCAGTCATTTGAAAACCTTGATAATATTATAGGACAGCTCCAGAGTGGGGAACTTACACTGGAAGAGTCTTTTAAAATGTATGAAGAGGGCATGAAACTGGTAAAAAACTGTAATGATGCGCTTGATAAGGTTGAGAAAAAATTAATTACTATTGATAAATGTGAAAGTTGAGAAATTATTTGTTATACTGCGCAGACAGGATGGCTGTGGATATAAAAAGAAGTTTTGCTGGAAAGGTATGGTTTTTATATGGATAAAGAGGTTTTTAACAGGCAGCTTAAAGAAGAAACAGAGTGGATTGGAAGAATAATAAGGGAGTTTATGCCAGAGGGCATTGTATACCAGAAGACAATAAGTGACGCCATGGAATACAGCCTTATGGCAGGTGGCAAGAGGCTGCGCCCTATGATTATGTGGGAAACATACAAGATGGCAGGAGGGAGTGAAGAGAGCCTCGTACTTCCTTTTATGGCAGCTATAGAGATGATACACACGTATTCGCTTGTACATGATGATTTGCCAGCAATGGATAATGATGAGTACAGGCGTGGCAGGAAAACGACACATATAGTATATGGTGAAGATATGGGAATACTTGCAGGTGATGCGTTGCTAAATTACGCATTTGAAACTGCAATGTCAGATTTTGATGATGGCCATAAAATTTTATTAAAAGCAAAGGCATTAAAAATCCTGGCAGAGAAGGCAGGAATTTATGGTATGATTGGCGGACAAGTTGTGGATGTTGAAAAAACAGGGGAGGCTCTTAATGAAGAGGAGCTTTCTTTTATATATAGCCTGAAGACTGGAGCGCTTATTGAAGCGGCATTTATGGCAGGCGCTGTCCTTGCAGGTGCAGATGGCGGGACTGTAGCAGAACTTGAGAAGGCAGGGCACTATATTGGAATGGCATTCCAGATACAAGATGATATACTTGACATTACAAGCACGGCAGAGGAACTTGGCAAACCAGTCCACAGTGATGAAAGAAATGAGAAATCAACATATGTGTCTATTTATGGAATGGACAAGGCAGTGCAGGCAGTCAGGGATTATTCAGACAAGGCTCTGGAAATACTTGGAAGGATGCCAGTACAGAATGAGTTTCTGGATACATTAGTTGAAATGCTTATTAAGCGTAAAAAGTAAGGAGAAATTAATAGTGTATGGATTACTTGGAAGGATAAACCAGCCAAATGATATAAAAAATATAGATGCAGGTGATTATAAGAAGCTTGCATGGGAAATAAGGCATTTTATTGTGGAGAATGTCAGCCGTACAGGGGGACATTTGTCTTCAAACCTTGGTGTTGTAGAACTGTCTATGGCAATCCATCTGTGCTGTGAACTGCCATATGACCAGATTATATGGGATGTAGGCCATCAAAGTTACACACATAAGATACTTACAGGCAGGAAAGAAGAATTTGCAAACTTAAGGCAGTATGGCGGAATAAGTGGTTTTCCTAAGAGGGCGGAAAACCCTTGTGATGTATTTGATACAGGACACAGTTCAACATCCATAAGTGCAGCAGTAGGATTTGCCAAAGCAAGGGATATAAGGGATGGTGTACAAAAGATTTTTGCAGTGATTGGTGATGGTGCACTTTCCGGCGGCATGGCATATGAAGCTTTAAACAATGCGGCACGGCTTAAATCAAACCTTATAATTGTATTAAATGACAACCAGATGTCCATTGCCAAAAATGTAGGAGGGATGGCAGGATATCTTGGAAATATAAGGACAAATACTAATTATATGGGATTAAAAGAGGATGTGGAAAAAATCCTTAAAAAGATGCCACATATAGGAGAAAGAATTACCACCAGCATAAGGGGAGTTAAAGATGTTTTAAAAAGGGTATTTATTCCTGGGATGCTTTTTGAAGATATGGGTATTAAGTATATAGGGCCTATAGATGGGCATGATGTTAAAAAAATGGTTTCTGCATTTGACGGGGCATCAAAGGTAAAAGGCGCTGTCCTTGTGCATGTATGTACTAAGAAAGGCAAGGGCTATCCGCCAGCAGAAAAGGACCCTTCCGCATTCCATGGTGTTGCGCCGTTTTTTGTACGTGATGGTTCTGCGAGGAAGAAAGAGGGATTAAAAGAAACATATACTGATGTATTTAGCAGGAAGATAACAGAACTGGCAGAAAAGGATAAAAGGATTACAGCAATAACAGCAGCAATGCCTGCAGGTACAGGGCTGGCGGCATTTTCTGAAAAATTTCCCGACAGGTTTTTTGATGTAGGAATAGCAGAAGAACATGCTGTTACATTTGCAGCGGGTATGGCAGCAGGAGGACTTAAGCCTGTAGTTGCAATATATTCAACATTTTTACAACGTGCATATGACCAGATACTGCATGATGTATGCCTTTGCAGGCTTCCAGTTGTATTTATGGCTGACAGGGCTGGCATAGTTGGCAGTGATGGTGAAACACACCAGGGTATTTTTGATATAGCTCTTATGATGCCAATGCCAGGCTTAACAGTTTTAGCCCCTAAAAACTCATGGGAACTTGGCGAGATGCTTGTATTTGCATTAAAACATAAAGCACCTGTTGCAATACGTTATCCAAGAGGGGAGTCATATACAGGGCTTGGTGAATACAGGCAGCCATTAGAACATGGTAAAGGCGAATGGATTGCAAGGGGGCATGGCATAGTGCTGCTTGCGGCAGGGAGCATGGTAAAGACTGCTATGGAAGTACATGGCATGTTAAAGGAAAAAGGGCTTGATATATCTGTCGTAAATATGCGCTTTTTAAAACCATTTGATACAGGGCTTTTAGAAGAGGCATTAAAAGGGCACAGTCTTCTGGTAACTTTAGAAGAAGGCGTTGTTACAGGAGGTTTTGGGCAGGCTGTTGCACAATGGGTTAAGGAAAGGGACAAAAATTCCAGAACTCTTTGCATCGGGCTTCCAGACAGGTTTTTAGAGCATGGTTCTGTAAGTATCTTGAAGAAAAAGTACGGAATCAGTGCGGACATGGTTACTGAAAGGGTGCTAGAAGCATATGAAGAAGAAAAAGGAAAGGCTTGATGTACTTCTTGTCAAAAGATGCCTTGCAGAGTCAAGGGAAAAGGCGAAATCAGTAATAATGGCAGGAGATGTTTTTGTAAACGGGCAGCGCGAGGATAAAGCAGGAAGCACATTTGAAGAAGATGCAGACATACAGGTAAAAACAACTGCAATGAAATATGTCAGCAGAGGCGGGTTTAAACTGGAAAAGGCGGTTTCCATATGGGATATCAGCCTTGACGGGCTTGTATGCCTGGATGCAGGTTCTTCAACAGGCGGTTTTACTGACTGCATGTTACAGAACGGGGCAGAAAAAGTCTATGCTGTAGATGTTGGCACAAACCAGCTTGCATGGAAACTGCGCCAGGATGTGCGTGTAATTTCCCTTGAGAAGACTAATATAAGGTATATAACACATAATGAAATCCCAGATAAAATAGATTTTGTTTCAGTAGATGTTGCTTTTATATCACTCACAAAAGTGCTGCTTCCTATACGTATGCTTATGAAAGAGGGCGGAAAGGCAGTGTGCCTTGTAAAGCCGCAGTTTGAGGCAGGACGTGAAAAAGTCGGCAAAAAGGGTGTAGTACGTGACAAGGCAGTACATCTCGAAGTTGTGGAAAATATCATGGTATATGTACTGGCAGCAGGTTTTAATATTAATAATTTAAGTTATTCACCCATAAAAGGGCCAGAAGGAAATATAGAATATTTGTTATATATAGAAAAATGCGGGGATATTCCGGACATTTGCCAGGAAAATTACAATAAAGCAAAAGAAGAATTTGAAAACAGTTACAGGCAGCTTGCAGAGGATATTGTAGAACAGGCGCATACAAGCCTGGATAAGTGAGGACCTACTATAATGGAACAGTTTTGTATAATTACAAACAGTGATAAGAAGGCAAACCATGATATGGTACAGCATATTATGGAGTATATGGAAAAATATGTAAAGAAATGCGTTATACTTGAAAACCGGATGTCAGACTCGGCAGGCATACGGCATTTTACAGATGTATCTAAAATACCAGAAGGTACAGAGTGCGCAATAGTTTTAGGTGGTGACGGCACAATGATACAAGCTGCGATAGACCTTGTACATAAGGAACTTCCGGTTATTGGCATAAATACAGGAAACCTTGGTTTCCTTACAGAAGTAGAGCGCAATAATGTTGATACTGCGCTGGAACGCCTGTTTAATAATGACTTTACTATTGAAAGCCGTATAATGCTTAAAGAGGTTTCGTATTTTAAGCGGCCAGACAGCCGTTCTTCTTGTTATGCGCTAAACGATATTGTTGTAAGCAAAAGAGGCGGGGCAAGGCTTATTACTATAAAAGTATTTTTAAATAATGAACTTGCAGATATTTACAGGGCGGACGGGATAATAATATCCACACCTACAGGTTCAACAGGTTATAACCTTTCAGCAGGCGGACCTGTTTTAGTGCCACATCTCAAAGCTATAATTGTCACGCCAGTCTGTCCGCATGCCCTTAATAAAAGGAGCCTTATTGTGGATGCATCTGACAGGATAACACTTGAAATAGGCCAGACAAAAGATACAGGTGCAGACCTTGCAGTAGTGGCAGCAGATGGGAGGAATGTAGGGGAACTGTCCACAGGGAACAGGCTTGTAATAGAAGTGCCACATGCAGTAACGCAGATAATAAAGCTTTCTGGCATAGGTTTTTATGAAAGGATGCGTGAAAAGCTTAACCAGTCATAAAATATTTAAGGCTGGAATTATCTGCTGGCAGTTTATACTGCCTGTGTCAGTGCAGCTTGAACCAATGTAGTTTTTATATGAACATGAACGGGGGAATTATGAAGGCAGAGAGACGTGCTAAGATACTTGAACTTATTGGAAAATACCAGATTGAAACGCAGGAGGAGCTTGGCGAACGTCTTGAGAGTGCGGGTTTTCCAGTGACACAGGCAACTATATCAAGGGATATACGGGAACTTAAGCTTACTAAAGTTACAGTAGATGGTGTCCACCAGAAATATACACAGTTACAGGAGAAAGAGACAAACCTCTGCAGCAAATATGTAAGTGTGTTAAGGGATGGTTTTCTATGGATGGAACAGGCGGAGAATATACTTGTAATAAGGACACTTTCAGGCATGGCAATGGCAGTGGCAGCTGCTATTGACAATATTGAGATACCAGGGGTGGCGGGGACTATTGCAGGTGATGATACAGTTATGTGCGCTGTACGTTCAACAGAAGAGGTTGCAAGTGTTATGGAGAACATATCCCAGTTTATGAAAGAAGAGGCATAAAAATGCCCCTGTGGAAAATAGCATAAGGAGAAAAACTAGTATGGGACAAATTGAAAAAGTTATGGATAACCCTGATGGTGCAACTATTATTAAGGCAAAAAAAGGGAAAATGGTAATAATTAAACTTGATGATATTACATTCAGGTTGAAGGAACAGCAAAACTTTAGTTTTCTGGAAAAGTATGGAAAGGCTTTCTGGTGTGTTGATGAAACAGGTTCAGGCTGCATTTGTATAGGAATGGAAAATGCCAGCAAGAGATATTTTTTAAAGATTGCGGGGGTTAATACTATAGAAGCGGATGTTACACCAGAGGAATCTGTTAAAATATTAAAAGATGCAGTTCCAATGTATTATGATTTAAAACATCCCGTATTAGTTAAGATGGTGGAAAGTTATGTTTATAAACAGTTTTATATTGCAGTTTTTGAATGGGCAGATGGGGAATGTTTATTCGACCATTGGAATTTTGAAAAATATAAAAAAGATAACACTATTAAGAGTCCAAAAGAAAGATTTAAGGGATTACCTGCCAGTAAAAAGATAATTGTGGCAGATGTATTGTTTTCGTTTCTTGATAATGTAAATAAAAAGGGATATGTTGCAGTTGATTTTTATGATGGAAGCATTATGTATGATTTTACAACAGGACAGACAACAATTTGTGATATTGACCTTTACAGGAAATCCCCTGTTATAAATGATATGGGTGACTGGTATGGAACAAAGCGTTTAAAAGCTCCAGAAGAATACATAAAAGGCAGTATTATTGATGTACAGACTAATATTTTTACGCTTGGTGCTTTGCTTTTTGAGTTTTTTGGAAGCTTTTCTGCTTCTGAAACAGAACAGCGCTATGTACAAAACAGGTTTCTTCCGTGTACCTGCGATAACTGGCAGTTAAATAGAGAAAGTTACCAAGTGGCTGTAAAAGCTGTTAGTGCCAGCAGGAATGAGCGTTATAAAACATTTAGGGAATTTTACCGTGAATGGAAAGGTGCACTAAAGGAAAGCGGTCTATAACAAAGTGGAAGGAGTTTATAGATGGATAACAGGATAAAGAAAATACTTATAAACTGGAAATTACAAGACAGCAGTATAAAGCAGGTATATGAAACAGCCTGGCAGGCAGGGGAAAGTTATATATTAAAGGAATATAGGGATTTAAAAATGTTAAAAAGAAACCTGGAAATAATAAATATTCTGGATAAAATGAATATTCCTGTTGGAAAAATTATACCTCCTGCATTAAAAGATAAAAATATCCAATATATAGAAGATGAAGGAAGTTTTTATTTCTTGTCGCAGAAACTTCCAGGATGCCATTTAACAGAAACAGAAGACGTAAAGAATACTGCTTTTAAAATAGGTATGGTTATCGCAAGGCTTCATGCAGCTTTTAAAATATGTGAAGAGAATGGCACATTCTGGAATAACAGCTTATTAGGTGAAATGAATGGATGGGTAAAAAAGAATTTTGAAGATAGTGGCTGGAAATATATAAGCCTTGGGGAATATGAAGAAACTGTATCAAAGTTAGAATGTTTATATGATGATTTACCTATACAATTAATACACAGAGATGTCCATCTTGGTAATTTTCTATTTGATGGCAGGGAATTTTCTGGTTATATAGATTTTGACTTAAGCCAGAAAAATATACGTATATTTGATATTTGCTATTTTTTGGCTGGGATATTATCAGAAGAAGAAAAGATAAAAATATCAGGGGAACAGTGGTTTGGATTTGTGGGGGGATGTTTTTAAAGGTTATGCCAGTATAACAGAATTATCCAGTGCAGAAAAAAGGGCAGTACCTTATGTGATGGAGTGCATAGAACTGCTTTTTGTTTCATATTTTGAAAATGTAAATAATTTATCATGTGCAGATAATGCTTATAGTATATATGAGTTTATAAAGAAACATGAGAAAAGAATATGGGAAAGTATTTAATTAAAAATATTTTAATAAAAAACACCAGTTACAGGCTGGTGTTTTTTAGATTGTCTTTGTGTTTTATTTATTTGGGGATTTTTGTAATAATTATAGGAGAAAAGTTGTTTTTTGTAGAAAGTTTGTTATAATATGTTTAGAGTAAAAATTACAATAAAAAATTAGAAGATTAATATAAATTATATTAGTTAACTAATTAAGTTGTATTAACTAAGCTATATTATAAAAGTAATACTGTGTAATGGAAGGATGGTTTATGGATAACAAAAAAATAGCACATATAAATATACAAAAAGAACAGACAATAAAAGAACATCTTGAGAATGTTGCAAAGCTGGCGGCTGGTTTTTGTGAAGATTACAAAATTGAGAATCTGGACGCGCAGGATTATGCTTACCAGACAGGGCTGGTACATGATATTGGAAAGTATTCCAGTGCGTTTCAGCAGAAAATCAGGGGAAGGCATGAAATAATGACTGACCATTCTACTGCAGGCGCAAGAGAGATGCAAAAGCTCCGGATGCCAGCAGGAGCCTTTGCAGTTGCAGGACATCATGGCGGGCTGCCAAATGGATGGGATACAACAAATTCTAATCTGTTAAAAAGAATTAAAAACAGGGAAATAGAGCCATATTCCTGTTATGAAAATGAAATAAATATTAAAAAAGTTACAGAACCTGCATTAGAGCCATTTGAGGAAGGGTTTTTTACCAGAATGCTGTTCTCGGCATTAGTTGATGGGGATTTTCTGGATACAGAGGCTTTTATGGCACAAGGTAATATAGACAGAGGAAACTATGAAACAATTGGAATGCTTTACCAGAAGGTTCTGGAATATATAAAACCGTGGCGGGCAATTACTGGACAGACGCCAGGAATTAATAAAATACGTACAGAAATTTTAGAACAATGCCTGTCAGAAGGAAAAGGAAAAAGAGGATGTTACAGCCTGACAGTGCCAACAGGCGGAGGAAAAACTATATCTTCTTTAGCATTTGCTTTACAACACGCCGTGCAAAACAATATGAAAAGGATTATTTATGTAATTCCATATACAAGCATTATTGAACAGAATGTGCAGGTTTTTCAAAATATCCTGGGCAAAGAAAATGTTTTAGCACATTATTGTACGGCACTGCTAGAATCTGGAAAGCAGGATGACGGGATAGACGATGAAGTATATGGTAAAATATATGAAAAACATAAACTGTCTATTGAAAACTGGGATGCACCGGTTATTGTAACAACTAATGTGCAGTTTTTTGAATCGTTATATTCCAATAAGGTTTCTAAATGCCGTAAGCTGCATAATATTGCAAACAGTGTTATTATTTTTGACGAAGTGCAGATGATACCACTACATGTAATGCTGCCATGTGTTAAGGCTGTCCAGATGCTGTTAAAATCTTACCAGGCAAGTGTGGTTTTATGTACAGCAACACAGCCTGCTATAGAAAAATGGTTAAAACCTTATTTTGTAAAAGAAATCTGCCATAACCATATAGAGATTTTTAATAAGCTTAAGCGCACGGAGATTAAGGAATCAGGTGATGTAACAGAACAAGATTTATTACAAAGGATTAATGCATATAGGCAGGTTTTAGTAATTGTTAATACAAAAGCAGAAGCACATAAGTTATATGATATGTCAGAGGAAGAAGGACGCTTCCATTTATCTACATATATGACACCATCTGACAGAAAAAAGACATTAGATATTATACGGAGGAAATTAGCACAAGGAGAAACATGCAGGGTAATATCAACTTCACTTGTGGAGGCCGGGGTTGATATTGATTTCCCAGTAGTATTCAGGGAAAAAGCAGGACTGGATTCTATAATACAGGCAGCAGGGAGATGTAACCGTGAAGGAAGAAGAAATCCAGAAGAAAGTATTGTATGGGTGTTTACCTTAGGGAAAATACCACGGATGCTTGGAAAAAATGTTGCAATAACTGGCGAAACATTTGATAAATATGGAGTATATGATGGTTTAGAACCAGTAAAATATTATTTTGAAACATTACAGTCATTAGATATAAATTTACTTGATACTAACAATATTGTAGAAAGTTTTGATAAAGGGTTAAATAATATTAAAATGCCGTTTAAAGAGATAGCAGAAGTATTCCATATGATAGAGTCTGATACAAGGATGCTTATAATCCCAATAGATAAAGAGGCATGCCAGCTTGTAGAAAAATTGCAATACAAAATTGATAACCAGGAAAGTTTTAAAAATATTATACGGGAATTAGGTGTTTATTCGGTTAATCTTTATGAAAACGAATACAAAAACATGCTGCAGGATGGAAATAGTTATGAAATTTTAGATGGAATTGCGGTTTTACAAAATCTGTGTATGTATTCTGGTGATAAGGGATTAGTTTATGAAAAAGCAGATGGTGCAATGATAATTTAGGAAAGGAGGCAGCACAATGTCAATTATGTATGAAGTATGGGGAGAGTATGCAGCATTTAACCGTCCAGAATTTAAAACAGAACGTGTAACATATGACTGCATAACGCCTTCAGCAGCCAGGGGGATTTTAGAAGCAGTTTACTGGCATCCAGGTATTAAGTATATTATAGATGAAATTTATGTATGCAATACAATCCAGACTACAAATATACGGAGAAATGAAGTTAAAGATAAGATAAGTGGCAGTAATGTCAAAAAGGTTATGCGTAATGGTAATAAAGATATGCTTTATTTATCTGCTTCAGATTCAATACAGCAAAGGGCAGCATTAGTTTTAAAAAATGTGCGTTATGTTATAAAAGCACATTTCGATATTACTTCACAGGCTAATGAAACAGATAATCCAGGAAAGTTCCAGGATATTTTAAAAAGGCGTCTGCAAAGGGGACAGTGTTACCATACACCATATCTTGGAGTAAGGGAATTTCCAGCATTTTTCCGTATATGGGATAATAAAGAGAAAATCCCAGTAGCTTACAAAGAGGAAAAAGATTTAGGATATATGCTGTATGACATGGATTACAATGGTGAAAATGGAATAGAGCCTATGTTTTTCCGTGCAGTATTGCGGGACGGGAAGCTGGATTTAAAAGATTGTGAGGTGTTAAAATGATTCTTGGTGAACTGGCAGATTACTATGGGCAGCTTTTAGATGAAGAAAAAGTTGGGAAAGAGGGATGGGCAAATGAAAAGGTTTCATATGTAATTACAATAGATTACAGCGGCATGGTAAAAAATATTTTTTCTATTGAAAAAGAAGAGGAGCGGGGTAAAAGAAAAGTCCTTGTGCCAGGCAAAAGGATGGTTCCTATACATAGCGGACGTTCTGGTAAAACACCAAAGCCGTATTATTTATGTGATAATGCAAAGTATCTGTTAGGAGTATGGATTTCATCAGATAACCAGACATCAGATGAAAAGAATAAAAAGCAGGCATGGGAATGTTTCCAGGCATCTGCAGAATACCATATAAAAATGCTTGGAAATTCAGAAAATAAGATGGCACAAAGCATATGCAACTTTTTCAGGACATGGGATTTTAATAAAAGTAAAGATACTTTCCAGGTGGACTGGAAAGAGATTGAAAAGGCAAACCTGGTATTCCGTTCTTATGAAACATCAGAAGAAATATTAGCAAATGAAGAAGTAAGAAATATATGGGATTCCAGTTATGGAGATAGTGAAGGAACATGTATAAGGCGCTGCCTTGTAAGCGGGAAGTTAGCACAAGTGGCAAGGCTTCACCCACAATTTAAAGGCGTACAAGGGGCAAATTCAAGTGGTGCAACGTTAGTTTCATTTAATGGAAGTGCATTTGAATCTTATGGAAAAGAACAAGGGGATAATGCGCCAGTCTGCCAGGAGATTGCAAATGCTTATGGACAAGCACTGAATTATTTACTGTCAGATGACGGGCATCACAGGCAGATAGGGGATGCCACTACTGTATTCTGGGCTAAAACAGAAAAAAATGAGAGTGCCTATGCAGATTTTATGTCACAGCTGCTTGACAGTGAAGATGAAGGCGCAGAAGCTAAACTGCTTTTAGCAATGTCACGTATAGCAGCAGGAGAGCAGGCAGGATATATGGAAACAGAGTTAAATCCAGATGTGCCATTTTATATTTTAGGCTTGTCACCAAGTGTAGCACGTATATCCATACGTTTCTTTTATAGTAGCACATTTGGAAAAATGGTTGCCAATATACAAGAACATTATACAAGAATGAAAATAGAAAGACCTTCTTTTGAGAAAAAGGAATTTCCAAATATAAGGGAACTGCTATATGAAACGGTGAATAAGAAATCTACAAAAAAGCAGCCACAGCCAGTTTTAAGTGGTTCTTTAATGCGTGCTGTTTTAGAGAACAGGCCTTATCCAGCAGGTGTATATAATAATATGCTCCTAAGGATACACTCAGAACGGAAAGTTAACCGCAACAGGGCAGCATTTATAAAGGCATATATAATAAAAAATTTTACAAATAAAAAGGAGGCAGCAGACACAATGAAATTAAATGAGGATACAGAATATATACCATATGTATTAGGAAGGCTGTTTGAAACCCTGGAAGAAATCCAGTACCAGGCAATAGAAAAAGAAACAGTGAAAGAAAGATATTTCAATTCAGCCAGCACAACACCATCAGTTGTATTTCCACAAATGTTAAGGCTGGCAAACAGCCATCTGAACGTTTTAAAACGTGATAAAAAAGGAATGCAGATAAAACTAGAGAAGCAATTAAGTGAGTTATGCAATAAGATACATTCAGACTTTCCTAAATATCTTTCTTTGGAAGACCAGGGAATTTTTATGCTTGGATATTACCACCAGCAACAGGAAAGGTTTAGTAAAAATGAAAATAAAAATAAAGATAACAAAGAGAATATAAAAGAGCAGGAGGACTAATTAATGAGTGAAATAATTAAAAACAGATATGACTTTGTAGTATTGTTTGATGTAGAAAATGGAAATCCAAATGGTGACCCGGATGCAGGAAATATGCCAAGGATTGATATGGAAACAAATTGCGGGATTGTAACAGATGTGTGCCTTAAGCGTAAAATACGTAATTATATAGAAGCAGTAAAAGAAGGGGAAGATGGTTACAGAATATATATTAAAGAAAATGTGCCATTAAACCGCAGTGATGCAGAAGCATACCAGAACCTTGGTGCAGACCCTAAAAAAATTAAAGAAGAGAAAAAGAAAACAGAAGACTTTGATTTAAAAGTCAGGGATTACATGTGTGAAAACTTTTTTGATATACGTACTTTTGGTGCAGTTATGACAACATTTGTAAAAGACAACCTTAATTGCGGACAGGTACGCGGACCTGTACAGCTTGGTTTTGCAAAATCAGTTGATGCAATTATTCCACAGGAAATTACCATAACAAGGGTGGCCATTACTACAGAAAAAGATGCAGAAGGTAAAAAAACAGAAATGGGACGTAAATATATTGTACCTTATGGTTTATACCGTGTAGAAGGATATATTTCTGCAAACCTTGCAAGAAAAGTAACTGGTTTTAGTGAAGAGGATCTGGAACTTTTATGGCAGGCAATTATAAATATGTTTGAACTAGACCATTCAGCAGCAAGGGGAAATATGTCAGTAAGGAAGCTTATTGTATTTAAACATAACAGCGAATTTGGTAACGCACCAGCGTACCAGTTATTTGAACGTATAAAGGTTAAACGTAAAGATGAAACAAAACCAGCAAGATGTTTTGGGGATTATGAAGTGGAAATTGACAGTGCAGACATGCCAGATGGAGTTGAGTGTATAGAAAAACTATAACAAAGGGAGAACATATTTTATGTATGCAGAAGAAGACTATATTATGCTTTCAGGCATACAGCATTTTGCATTCTGCAGAAGGCAGTGGGCATTAATACATATTGAAGAGCAATGGGAGGAAAACTATAAAACAACAGCTGGGGAACTTATGCATAAAAAAGCACATGAAGAAGGTTCATTTGAAAAAAGAGGAGATTTACTGGTAACAAGAGGACTGCGTATTGCATCACATGAACTTGGTTTTAGCGGGCAATGTGATGTAGTTGAATTCCACCAGGATAAAAATGGCATTACAGTATTTGGATATGATGGAAAATGGAACATTGTTCCTGTTGAATATAAACATGGAAAGCCAAAAGAACATAATGCTGATGAACTGCAGATATGTGCACAGGCAATATGTTTAGAAGAAATGTTCCAGACAAATATAAATGAGGGATTTTTATACTATGGTGAAAACAGAAGAAGAAGCAAAGTTATTTTTGATGCAGATTTAAGGAATGAAGTGAAAAAGGTAAGTAATGAAATGCATGATTTATTCCATAAAGGCTATACACCAAAAGTAAAACCATCAAAACAATGTAAAGCGTGTTCATTAGAAAACCTATGTATACCAAAACTGCAAAAAACCATAAAGGTTAGTACATATATAGAACAAAACATTCATAGCAGTATTTGAATAGTGATGTTATACAACAAAAAATAACGGAGGTTTATCCTATAGTGAGAAAATTATTAAATACATTATATGTAATGACCGAAGAAAGCTATCTGACACTTGATGGTGAAAATATTGTAGTCCAGAAGGATAAACAGGTACTTGGCAGGTTTCCTTTACATACATTAGAAAATATTGTTTGTTTTACATATAAAGGGGCGACTCCTTCATTAATGGGTAAATGTGCAGAACGTAATACCGGGCTTTCTTTTTATTCGCCAAAAGGCAGATTTTTAGCCAGGTCAGTTGGAAAAGAATATGGGAATGTATTGTTGCGGAAAGAACAGTACCGTATTTCTGACTGTGAAGAAAGGAGTATTCCGTATGCAAGAAATATGATAACTGGAAAAATATTTAATTCAAGATGGAGTATTGAAAGGACATTACGTGACCATGCCTACAGGGTTAATGCAGACAGACTAAAACATATTTCAAATGTACTTTATGAAACACTGCCAAAAACCAGACAGGTTTCCAGCTTAGACAGCTTAAGGGGAATTGAGGGAAAAGCGGCAGAACAATATTTTTCTGTTTTTGATGAAATGATTCTTAACCAAAAGGATGCATTTGAGTTTAAAACCAGGAACAGAAGACCTCCGCTTGATAATGTGAATGCTATATTATCTTTTGTTTACACGGTTCTGGCAGGGGAATATATTAATGCGCTATCAAGTACCGGGCTGGACCCTTATGTTGGATTTATGCATGGGGACAGGCCAGGCAGGGCTTCCCTGGCATTAGACATGATGGAAGAAACCAGGCCAGTGCTAGGAGAGCGTTTTGTATTAACACTTATCAATACAAAAGTAATTAAAGACATGCATTTTGAAAAGCAGAAAGACAATGCAGTTATGTTAAATGATGAAGGAAGAAAAGTATTTTTTAAGTCCCAATTCGTTTGATTGTGTCTGACAAAATGTGTGTATAAATATATGTGAAAGAAAACTTTATACATTTTATCGCTAAATATGGTATATTTGACAAATTATGTTTTCAGAGAAATGAAAAAGAGAGCATAAAATGGGGCATTAGGAGAAAAAAATGTTATTAGAATCATATCAGATAATATCCTCTAAAAATTTTGAGCAAATTGACATGGAAATATACGAATGTAAAGCGACATCTGTTATCTGGAACAATAAAGCTGATATTCTGGTTACAGCCTGGAAAACTTGTCCTCAATATGGATATGATGATTTGGCCGTTATACACTATGCGAAGCAGGCAAATGGATGTCTGGATTGGATAGCGAAAAACAAAGCATATATTCAGAAAACCGTTTTAGACAACAGCAAGTTCAAATTGGAATATGGTTTTGAAATCAAAGGAAAAAATTTTGTGGACAGGTTATCTTTGAAAAAAATTTCGATTGAAATTTGTGATGAAGATATAACACAAGAATTATTTGCTTGTATACATATGGAAGTCAGTCCATTTTTCTTTTATGGGCATTGTCATCGTATCATAGTTGTTATTCAGGCACAAGAAGATGGATTGTATAGGGCGGACATCTTGGAGAATACTTCGCAGCTGCTGTCAGAAATCAGAGATGCTCTGAAAGAGCAGAATGCAGAGGTCTGCAAATGGGCAGAAAACCATGAGATTTTTTATGCATTTGATGATGAAAACAATATGTTAGCAGTAGCAAAGCAGGAATTTGGTTTGTCTGTAGATGGTAAATTGATCTCAGAAACAGATGACGATGAAAATCTCAAAAAGGGGTTTTCTGGGAAAAAGCTGGAAAGAAGTGCTCTCTATTTTATAGGAGAGAAATGGCAGACAGAGGGAATTCCAATGCCTCTTGGATTTATCACAGAAGAACTGATTTGTAAAAAAGAGATATTTACGATTATGTCTTCGTCTGGGCATAAGGAGATTTCAGGGACTTTTTTGGTCATGCATGAGGCTCTGACAATGATAGAAATGCTTTATTGTACGAGAGGAGTTGCAGAGGAAGAAATTGATAAATGTTATTATACATTTCTTGTGGAAGACCATCAGAATTATATTGATAAAAATTATGGAAAATAACATATAGTAAACGATTAT
>JAAWKM010000078.1 GCA_022797375.1 Lachnospiraceae bacterium | reverse complement strand
TTGTGGAGTGGCAGCTTCCGCAGTCCAGTAAAAGATATATACATTCCTGCAAACAAGCTTGCGGAATGATATATCTTTTACTGGACTGTGAATAGTAACGTTTTATTTGAAATTTTTGTTAAATTGTCAGAAAACTGTTGCAAAACCAAAACAAAAGTGTTACAATTAAAATACTTAAAAAGACAGCGGTTTTATACCGCAGATGTCAGGTTAGGAGGCGGATATGCGAAAGAAATCCCATATTTCATTAGCTTGGTATCTGATGAATAGTGAGGGAATGGAAATGCTTGGGAGTCATAAAGGTTCATTCTATATAGGTAGTATATTACCAGACTGCGTTCCATCATTTTTCGTGAGGAAGCATACATTTGAGGATTCCTTTGACATCCTGAAAAAAGAACTTGGAAAACTGGTTTCACATTTTGATGTAAGAAAAGGGGCAGACTGCTACTTTTGCAGGCATCTTGGTGTGATAGTCCACTATATAGCCGATTACTTTACGTTTCCGCATAATGCTAATTATCCCGGGAAGTTAAAAGACCATTGTGTCTATGAAGAGGAGCTGAAACATGCAATCCGTTCTTATGTCCATAGCCCGGAAGCAATAAGAAAGCGTTTAGCAGAAACAGTCCATTCCCCAGGTGCGATATTGAACTTTGTCCAGAGGATGCACGAGATTTATACCAGAATGCAAAGTGCTGTGAGCCGTGACTGTGAATATATTGTAGAGCTTTGCCATACTGTTGTCGATGCAATACTTCTGTTATTTGAAGAACAGACTAGAGAAACGCGCCTCAGAATACCAGCTTAAGATTATGGAAGACGGAAAGTTTTATGAGGACGGAGCCGTACATCGTATAAGTGGCTGCCTGTTACACGTAATAAAGTAACAGGCAGTTTTTTTATTTTATAGGGAAATTCCGCTCTGTATTATTATTTGTCATTTTAAAGGAAAATATGAAAAAACCGGACAGACAAAGCTATCAATAGCAGAAATGGAGGAAGTTATATGGAATACATGGTATCAGTAAATGTTTTAAAGGAAGATAAATCTGAGGAGGAAGTGGAAGTATATTTTGAAACAGATGATTTTGAAGAACTTGTAGAAGCAGAAGAAAAAGTTGCATTTATAAAAGAGCAGGCAAAGAAACAGTATGAAGATACCAGAAAGGTTTATTTTACTAAAAAAGATTTAAAAGAATTGCAGAAAGAAATTGATGATATATATGATACATCAGACTGGCGTAATGATGAAACATTTGATGACTTTATGGAGCATGAGGATTATTTTTAAAAACATAGTGTTTCCGTGTCTGGCTAAATTATTGCATTCTGGTGGAACATGCCACAGACATGGATTTTGCATGCATTCTGTGTGTACCTGCCATGGAATAATATTTAGCCTGGACATGGGGACACTGCCTTGTTTTACTCTAATTCCATTTTATAAACTTTTGATTTAAAAGTCTGGCTGCCATCAGTTTTTTTATATTCGCTGTAATGGTCAAATTTTAGCCCGCACTTTTCCATAACCCTGCCTGAACGTGGATTATCTACTGCATGGCTTCCACATATCTTTTTTACGCCAAGTTTTTTATGCGCAAAGCCAATAATAGCCTTTATTGCTTCAGTGCAGTATCCTTTGTGCCAGTAATCGTAATGAAGGTTATATCCTATGCCCCAGTAACCTTCCATATGTGCATTAGGACCTATGCCGCCTGTTCCAATTACTTTATTTTCATCCTTAAGGACAAATGCCCAGTTCCATTCTTTTTCATCAACAAGAGTTGACTCTATCCAGCTGGCAGTCTGGCTGATATCAGTTAATGTAGGATATGACATAAACTTTGTAACTCTTTCATCACTGTTCCAGCTGAAACATGCTTCGGCATCATCAAGGGTGACAGGACGTAAAACCAGCCTGTCTGTTTCAATAACAGGTTCTTTGCTCATATAAAGCCCTCCTTTAAATTTCTGGAATATTTATATTATTCCATAGTATAACATACTACTGGCATGTTTTCCAGCCATTTGTCCTGGCAAAACAACTAGAAAGGTTACTGTTACCTGGAAAGTTCCATTTGTTTAAAAAATTTCAGAGACTTATCACATTTTCTATCTTGACTTCTTTCTGATTTGCGGTAGAATAGATGATAGCGTTTTGTGTGTAAAGCGTTACACAAGATTAATTTTGGAGGAGTAAAAATGAATTCAGCAAAAAAATTAATGAACCAGCAGAATAAGACTGATAGTAATACATCCAAAGCAGGTGTTCCGGCTTCTGGTGAGAGGATATTAGGGGATGCGGGCGGCGGTCCAGGCAAAAAGCCAATAATCCTTGGTGCAATATGTGTCGTAGTTGTCCTGGCGCTTTGTATAGGTGTAGGCATACAGCAATTGAAGCCACAAAGAGTGCTGGTTATTAATGATACAAAAAAAACTATGGATGATATGATGTATCCTATTTATGAAAGGGAGAGCATGTACCTTCCTTTAAATGAAACATACCAGTATATGATGGGTTCTTCCGTATGGGATGTTGGCTACCAGGGCGATGATTCTTCTGTTGATGCAGGGACAAGCAATTCTGATGGTCTTAAAATAGAGATAATGAATAAAGAAACAGAATATGAAATCTTATACCAGGAAGCAGTAAAGGCTGGGTATGAGATTACAGAAGATGAGAAAAAGGATGCAGAAAAGCAGGCAGATGAAGCATTAAAGGGGCTTTCAGGCGTGCAGAAACTGAAACTCTGCATTTCAAAGAAGAATTTAACTTCAAGGTTTGAGAAAAGGATAGTTGCAGACAGGTATAAGGCTGACAAGCAGGCAGAACTTGATAAAGAAGTTGATGAGGATAAGGCAATCGCGGATATTTCCAAAGAGGATTACCGCCAGTATGATATAGATTACTATTATGTATCACTTTCTACTGTTGACAGTGAGGGCAATTCTAAAGAACTATCTAAAAGTGATAAAGAAGAACTTGCAAAGGATATAAAGGCACTTGCTAAAAAGGCAGAAAAAGCAAAGGATTTCTCAAAACTTATTGAAGATGAAGAAAAGTCAGATATTAAATATAATACAGGCAATTTTACAGAGAAATCAGGCTGGACATTTGTTTCTGACAAGAATTTGAAGAAAATCAAAGCTTTAAAGAATGGTGAAATATCAGAAGTATTTATTGATGATTCTGCTGGATATTATGTATTTGTAAAGATGATAGATAATAATTCAACAGAAAGTTATGAGTCAGAGTGTGACAAGGCAATTGAAGAGGCACAGAAAGTTAAGTATGACGAATGGTATAAAGGAATTAAAGATGGTTATAAAGTAGAGATAAATAATGAAATCTGGGATGATATAACTATCGGGGCAGTAACAACAACTATAGTGACTGCAGAGGATTTGCAGGCAATGGCTGAAGAGGACACTTCAGGCACATCAGAATAATAAAAAGTAACAGGAAGTTATTAATGCAGTACAAGCCGTATGGATTATAATTAAAAGATGCCATATGGCTTGTTGTTACTATTTACAGCTATGCTGTCCATAATAGCAGACAGTATTTGGAGTACATATTATATCAGACAAAAAGGAGGACATATAATTTATGGGAAATGTCAAAAGGATTTATGTTGAAAAGAAAAAACCCTATGCTGTACGTGCAAAAGAACTGGCAGAGGAGACAAGGCGTTATCTTGGGATTAAAGAACTTGAAAATGTACGTGTGCTTATACGTTATGACGTAGAAAACTTAAGTGATGAAACATATAAACAGGCACTTGTTACAGTATTTTCTGAACCGCCTGTAGATAATTATTATGAGGAAGAGTTTAGTTATAAAGAAGGAAGTCTTGTATTTTCAGTAGAATATCTTCCAGGGCAGTTTGACCAGAGGGCTGATTCGGCAGAACAGTGTGTAAAACTTTTAAATGAAAAAGAGAACCCTGTTATACGTTCAGCGGTTACTTATGTCTTCGAGGGAAATATTACAGAAGAAATGGCAAAACGTATAAAGGAATACTGTATTAACCCTGTTGATTCACGTGAAACAGATGAGAAGAAACCAGAGACGCTTGTACAGGAGTTTGAGGACCCGGCAGATGTAGCTGTATTTGAAGGCTTCAAGGATATGCCAGAAGAAGAGTTAAAGTCACTCTATAATTCATTAAACCTTGCTATGACATTTAAGGATTTCCTCCACATCCAGAATTATTTTAAAGGAGAAGAAAAGAGAGACCCGTCTGTTACAGAAATACGTGTACTTGATACTTACTGGTCTGACCACTGCCGCCATACAACATTCCTTACAGAACTTAAAAATATTGAATTTAAAGACGGGTATTATAAAGAGCCTGTTGTTAAAGCTTATGAGGGATACCTTGAGGCAAGGAAAGAACTTTTTAAAGACAGGAAAGACAAGTTTGTTTCTCTTATGGATATTGCACTTATGGGAATGCGCAAGCTTAAGGCAGACGGAAAACTTGATGATATGGAAGAGTCTGATGAGATTAATGCATGTTCTGTAATTGTGCCAGTGGAAATTGACGGCAAGACTGAGGAATGGCTTGTATTCTTTAAAAATGAAACACATAACCACCCAACAGAAATTGAACCTTTCGGCGGAGCAGCTACATGCCTTGGCGGTGCAATACGTGACCCGCTTTCAGGACGTGGCTATGTATACCAGGCTATGCGTGTAACAGGTGCAGCAGACCCATCTGTACCTATGTCAGATACACTGCCTGGCAAGCTTCCACAGAGAAAGATTGTAACAGGTGCAGCACAGGGTTACAGCTCATATGGTAACCAGATAGGACTTGCTACAGGTCTTGTAAATGAGGTCTACCATCCAGGCTATGTTGCGAAACGTATGGAGATAGGCGCTGTTATGGGTGCAGCACCACGCCGCAATGTAATCCGTAAAAACAGTGACCCAGGCGATATAATTATACTTATAGGCGGACGCACAGGACGTGATGGTATTGGTGGTGCAACTGGTTCTTCTAAAGCACATACTACAAAATCCATTGATGTGTGCGGGGCAGAAGTGCAGAAAGGGAATGCCCCTACAGAACGTAAAATACAGCGTCTTTTCCGCAGGGAAGAGGCAAGCTTAATTATTAAAAAGTGTAACGACTTTGGCGCGGGCGGCGTGTCAGTTGCTATTGGTGAGCTTGCAGATGGTTTAAGGGTAAATCTTGATAAAGTGCCTAAAAAGTATGCAGGCCTGGATGGCACAGAACTTGCGATTTCCGAGTCACAGGAACGTATGGCAGTAGTAGTTGCCAAGGAAAATGTTGATAAAATGTTAGGGCTTGCAGCAGAGGAGAACCTAGAAGCCATAGTAGTTGCAGAAGTAACAGAAGAGCCACGCCTTGTACTTTTATGGAGGGATAAGGTTATTGTAAATATATCAAGGGCATTTCTTGATACTAACGGGGCACACCAGGAGACAGATGTTGTCGTAACAATGCCTTCAAAAGAAGATAACTATTTTACACAGGAAAAAGAAGTTACAGATATAAAAGAAGCATGGCTTATGGCATTAAGTGACTTGAATGTATGCTCACAAAAAGGGCTTGTTGAAATGTTCGACAGTTCAATTGGTGCAGCAAGTGTATATATGCCATATGGCGGAAAACGCCAGCTTACACCTGTACAGACAATGGTTGCAAAACTTCCTGTCCTTTCTGGCAAATGTGACACGGTTACAATGATGAGTTATGGAATTGACCCATACCTTGCAAGCTGGAGCCCATACCATGGCTCTGTATATGCAGTAATATTATCTGTTGCCAAAATAGTTGCAGCAGGTGGTGATTACAGCAAGATACGTTTTACATTCCAGGAATATTTCAAACGCCTGGGAGAAAACCCTGAGCGCTGGGGTGAACCTTTAGCTGCCCTTCTTGGTGCATATGATGCACAGATAAAGCTCGGGCTTGCTTCAATAGGCGGCAAGGACAGTATGTCAGGCACATTTAACGATATTGATGTACCACCAACATTATGTTCATTTGCTGTAGACATTGCAAAAGTACAGGATATTATTACACCAGAACTTAAAGAAGCAGGCAATGTGCTTGTTAAATTTGATATAGAAAAAGACCAGTATTCACTTCCTGTATACAGCCAGCTTATGTCACTGTATGGGCAAATAAGGGATATGGCACAGGCAGGGATTATTAAATCAGCTTATGCAACAGGATATGGCGGAATATGTGAAGCTGCCAGCAAAATGGCATTTGGAAACGGGCTGGGTGTTACAATAGACAGCAGCGTAAGTAAAACTGCATTATTTGCAAAAGATTATGGTTCAATAATTGCAGAAGTTGCTGTAAATGACATTGAAAAAATTACTGCACCTTATACCAGGATTGCAGAAATTACAAACAGTGCAGAATTTGTATATAATGGCACATCCATTCCGCTGGAAGAAGCACTGGAAGCATGGACATCAAGGCTTGAAAGTGTATTTCCAACCAGGTCAGATGTAAAACAGACAGAGCTTGAAGATACTTTATACGAAGAAAAAAATATTTATATATCAAAGAATAAAACGCCAAAGCCAGAAGTATTTATTCCAGTATTTCCAGGTACTAACTGTGAATATGATACTGCAAGGGCATTTGAGGCAGCAGGGGCAGCAGTAAATACAGTTGTGTTTAAAAATATGACAGAAAGCCAGATTACAGACTCTGCCAGGGCATTTGAAAATGCAGTAAGAAATGCACAGATACTTATGTTTTCAGGCGGTTTCAGTGCAGGTGATGAACCAGACGGTTCAGCTAAGTTTATATCATCAGTATTCAGAAACCCTAAAATAATGGAAGCAGTACATGAACTTATAAACGAAAGGGACGGGCTTGTGCTTGGCATATGCAATGGTTTCCAGGCACTTGTAAAACTCGGGCTTGTGCCTTATGGCAAGATAATGCCACAGTCAGATAGTTCACCAACACTTACAACAAACAGCATTGGACGCCATATTTCCAAGACAGTATATACCAAAGTTGTTTCTAATAAATCACCTTGGCTTTCAAAAGCAAGGCTTGGTGGCGTTTATTCAATCCCTGCGTCACATGGGGAGGGACGTTTTGTTGCAAGTGATGAAGTAATAAAGGAACTTTTTGAAAATGGACAGGTTGCAACAAGATATGCAGACCTTTCAGGAAAACCAACAATGGATGAAGACTTTAACCCGAATGGTTCATATGCTGCAATTGAAGGAATTACAAGCCCTGACGGGCGTGTGCTTGGCAAGATGGCACACTCTGAGAGAATTGGTGACGGAGTTGCCATAAATATATATGGAGACCAGAACCAGCATATATTTGAATCAGGTGTAGAATATTTTAAATAATGTTTTAAATCTTATTATAAACTAGATATATAAGGAATTCCAGTTATCCTGCGTTTGTTTAAAAACGAACGCAGGTTTTTTCTATGTCCAGCCGGATTATTCCATTCCAGGGCACGTTTGCACTACGTTGGCATACGCAGCGGCGCATAAAATCCCAAAGTACGGGATTCCAACGCCTCCAAAGTGCACCTGTCATGGAATAATGTCCAGGCTGGACATGGAAAACCTGCGTCCGTCTGCCAGCACAGGATAACTGGGGATTTTTATGAAACGGATGCGTTATTTTATTTATTTGCAAGTTCTTCCCTGCTTATACATTTGCTGGCAAGCAGGAATATTATGTAACAAGCCAGTATTATTGTACATACAAGAAAAAGTAATGGTATTTTTAGTGTACCTGGAACAATTATAAGCAATATATTATAAATTTTATGGGACATTTTTCCTGCAAAAACCAGAAACAGGCATGGAAGTATAATCCAGTGAAGACCGTCAGGTACTATATAATCCCTAAGATAAAATCCTTCCATAACCGCCATAATTACCTGGCTTGCCAGCATTCCTGCAAGGTATGCTTTTATACCATATAATGGCACAAGTGCTACAAGGAAATATATTTTCAATATAAGGCTTAATACAGTTATTATAAATGTAAACTGTGTGTGTCCCATTCCGTTTATTATGCTTGTAAATGCTGTTGAAACATACAAGAACGGGCAGAGCCATGAAAGTATTACTATGTATGAGCCAGCATCTGCATTGTGGAAGAAAAGTGTACCCATTTCATCCCCAAATATAATAAATATACATATACAAAGCCATCCAACCAGTAAATTGTATTTTGTAGCAAATGTTACAGATTTTCTTATTTTAGCAGAGTTTTTATCTGCCTGTGCCTGTGCTATTGATGGCAGCAGCATAACTGCAAATGAATTACTGATAGCAGATGGAAAAAGAATAAATGGCATTGCCATTCCTGATAAAATACCATATATGCTTAGTGCATCTGCCGGGCTGCAGCCATATTTCTGTAATGCAGCGGGTATAAATACAGCTTCGGCACTGTGTAAAAGTGAAACTATAAGCTTTGTTGTGGTAAGTATAACAGATAGCGAAAGAAGAGTCTTGAAAACAGGATGTTTTCCTCTGGCACGGTTAAGGTTTCTGGTTCTGCCAGTGCTTGTTTTTATACTTTTAGCATTGTGGAATGATATAAAAAGCCTGGCTATACTGAAAATACAGCCACATATTTCACCAGTTACAAGCCCACATACAGCAATAATAGCATTAAATTCTTTTCCAGAACCTGCAAATGTGCATATAATATATACAAAAAGCACTCTTGACAACTGTTCAATAATTTGTGAACCTGCAGGGACAGAGGCATTCTGTATCCCATAATAGTAACCTGAAATGCAGGCTGAGATACTACAGAAAGGAAAAAGCAGTGCCATTATTTTCAAATATGGGGCACACGATTTTTCAAGCAGGATATTTTCTGCTATCCATACAGGACTGGAATAGACAAGTGCCATAAGCAGCAGTGAAAGACCCAGGGAAAGTACCATTCCTGAAACCAGTATCTTTAAGGGGGAGGCATAGCCCTGGTTCTTCTTTGATGTAACCGTTCCGGTAATCTGTGAAATTGCAGTTTGTATTCCTGCGCCATATATTGTAAAGCATATGCTATATATGGGAAAAACAAGCTGGTATATTCCAAGAAGCTCTGAACCAAGCAGCCCTGCAAGGAAAATCCTGTAGAAAAATCCTATAATACGGGTTATAACACCTGCAATAGCCAGTATTATAGTTCCTTTAATAAGTTTGTTCTGGAATAGTTTCATATAATATAAGCCTTTCTGCTATATGGCAAAAGTGGTTAATATACTATATGAAAATTATGGGCTAATATGTATACGTTTCCACATATGGATACCATACTGTACAAGTAATACATTCTGCTAACGCCACTATATACATGTATTTTATAAATAATTGGTTAAAATATATAAATTTTTTATTTGCGTATCAAAATATGAGTGATAATACCTAATATATGTGTATAAGAAGAGAAGAATTGACGTTATAATAAGATACTAGTAAAAGATGAGGTACGGATTTATGGCACTTGATAGCGTGGAAATGGGCAGAAAGCTTAGGGAGATACGTGAGGAAAACCATATGACACAGAAAATGTTTGCATCAGTGTTAAATATTTCCCAACAGACACTAAGCAGATATGAAAATGGAAAAACAATAATCCCATATGAAGATTTAAGAAAAGTGGTTACAATTTTTGGCGTATCAGTTGAATATATTCTTGAACTTGAAAATAAAGAAATGACATCAGATGAAATACGTCTTGTTGATTATTATAGAAGATTAGATAATGGGATGAAAAAAAGTGTGAAAAATTTACTAAAAGCTATGGCAGAAGAATTTCCGGACAAAAGTAAAAGTTATAGTTAATTAGAGAGTATTACAAAGGAATGCATATGAATGTATTAATATTGGAAGATAATGAAAAAAGCAGATTAAGCCTTGAAAAAATTGTCCAGTCATGCAGAGTAGAAACAAAAGTATATGTATATGGAACAAGAGGCGAGGCATATTTATGTGCAATGAATAACCGGATTGATTTATTTTTGATTGATATTATTCTTGAACCTTCAAATAAAAATGATAATTCAGGCATAAATTTTGCGGATGAAATCAGGGAACATGCTGAATATAAATTAACTCCAATAATATTTATAACGACATTGCAGGGACTGGAAGTCCAGTTATTACAGCGTATTCATTGTTATGATTATATTGAAAAGCCTATTGGAGATGGACAAATGGTCCGGGACAGAATAGAAGAAGCTTTAAATGCGCTTTCAGATAGTAACAGAGTTGCTGAAAGGGAAACAATCGTTCTTCATTATGATGGCTTGGGATATGTTTTCTATGTAGATGAGCTGGTTTATTTTTCATCACAAAAAGGAAAATTGTCTTTGTGTACCAGGAATGATATAATCGAAATTCCACATGTTACAGCAAAAAGTATAAGACAGAAGATAAAATACTCGAAATTTTTAGAACCTACATATGGAACGTTTGTAAATATTGACTATATCGAACATGTTGACTTCCGGAATAAGGAAGTGTTTCTAAATAATACTGATATTGTACTTCCGATTGGTGGCAGAAAAGCGAAAGAATTCAGGGAGGGATATTTAAAATGCCCCCGTTGAACAATATAATATCGTTTTTTAATGGAACACTGGAATTTATTACAGTAATGCTTTTAATGGAAACATTATCAGTACATAGAAAAAACAGGATAGTAAAATGTGTGGTATTTGTATTAGTAATATCATGTTTATTTTTAATGAATTTTCTATCAGTTGGTTCATTAATAATTATAATATGTTATACTGTTTATATTTTTTATGCTCTCTGGCTTAATCATTTTAATATAAAACAGGCGTTAGAGAACGCATTGTTTTCTTTTGGATGCGCAAGTGCAGTTGAAATGGCACTATATATAGTAAATAATCTGGTAATTGGAAAACTGGTTATGTACCAGTGGGTGACTTTTATATCAGTTCTGGAATTATTTATAGTATATCTGGTTTTCAAAAAAACGGCTTTTATGTCCAAAATAAAAGATTTACTTAATAATAAAGAAAATGGGATTTATCTGCTTTCAACAATAGGCTGTGCAATGTTTATAGTAGTTTTTGCTAATTATAAAATTACAAGTGAGATGCAGATTTATGAAAGCATCTATCTGGTACTTGGAATAATTGTACTATTTGTATCTTTAAATAAAATTTTTATTTACCAGCATGAATTAAAAATTAGAAATAATTATTCAGAGGTATATAAAGAACTTATTCTGCAAATCCGTGAAAGACAACACAAATTTATAAACCAGATTAATGCTATATATAGTATGATAAATATTTATGAAACTTATGATGAACTTGTACTTAAACAAAGAGAAGAACTGGGAAATTTGGAACAATATATTATGCCAGGGAAATATTTAATATTAGAAAACCCATTAGTAATTGCACATATTTACCAGAAAATTTGTGAAGCATATGATAAAAATATAACTATTGAAACAGAATTTAACTGTTCATTGAATGGCATAAAAATACCAGATATGCTGCTTGTTGAAGTTATTGGCAATTTGCTGGACAATGCAATAGATGAGGTTATTGGCCGTAATATGAATGAAATAATATATCTAAGCATTATTAAAAAAGATGGAAAAATCTATATTGAGGTTGCAAATGAACATGAACAAATAGCATTTAATGAGTATAAAAATTTTTTTAATAACGGATATTCCTCAAAAGGAGATGACAGGGGATATGGCTTGCCATATGTAAAGAAGATTGCTAAAAAATATGATGCAGAAATTCAAGTTAAAAATGAATATAAACATGAAAAAAACTGTTTTTCTATCAAGCTTATATTTTCAGAAATTTGAACAATAAATATAATTAAAGGAGTATCCTGTTATAAAATATACTGGATACTCCTTTGTAAATAATGTTATTTAAGGATAAAATTATTTTTCCGGCATCTCAGGTTCACCAAAGAATAAAAAACTCATGCCAGAAAATTTAACAAATGAAGTCAATGCAAGTGCTAAACTGCACAATGGTAATAAAGAATTTTTATTGAAACGTTTCATTTTCTCCCCTCCTTCCGGTTATTTTTGCAGCAATTAACTGCAATGTCTGAAAAACTATTACCCAGTATGTCAAATTTCTATAGGCAAAGGATTTCATGCAAATAAATAAAATTAAAAATAAAAGTAAAATTATACAAGCAGTATTACGGTATAATATAAAATGTTTTTCATCTAATGGCGGCCTGGTTTCTGCTTGTATTGGTCCAATACTAAAAGTAAATATCATGCATAATACTATTGTAAAAATTTGTATAAAATTATTTACAATAACCAGCTTAGAACATACAATAATGCCTGCTATAAAAAATAATGAAAAAGCAAAACATGACCAATAATGTTTAAAATGTATTCCGCCAATATTATGCCGTAACGTACAGAGTACCAGAATTGTAACTAGATATTCTGTATTTAGATGTAAATAAGTAAAGAGAACAAGCATAATAATAAATTTACTTACTTCATAAACAAAACATAACATATAATATTTTAACCATTTTAAATCATAACTTGTATCAGGCATGTTTGTTTCCTCCTTGCCTGGCAAGAATAGCATATTATTTTATGAAGTTGAAAAAAATGGAATAATGTTGTTAAAATAACTGGTTTTTGAAGTATTTATTAATTTAGGCATATTCAAGGTAAACATTAATGAAAAAATAGTATACATTATTTAATTCAATAATAAATATGCTGTTGTGGACTGGATATAGATAAATTAAAGCTTGGAATATTAACAATAATGTAAGGTAAAGTTTAACTAATGTGTAATATAAATTGCAGGATGCAATACCAGATATGCATTACCATCTGTTTTATAAAGAATAATGTAAAAATATATATTTTATTTGTTATATGATATAATATTAAATAAATAAGCAGTATAGTTTAAAATTATTTGCAACTATATTTTATGCAAATTATAGTTTTAAAACAATAAGCTTTATTTGTTAATTACATATTTTTTATTACATATAATTGGAGGGTGATAGAAATGCATGAGAAAAATACTGTTGGTAAAAGGATTATGATACTTAGGCAGGAGAGGGGTTATTCAAGAGAAACTTTAGCAAGGCTTTCAGAAATATCTTCAAAATTCATTTATGAAATTGAAACTGATAAAAAAGGATTTTCTGCGTATACATTGCAAAAAATTGCAGAATCGCTGGAAGTCAGCCTGGATTATATAATGACAGGAAAAAATTACAGAATATATGACGAAGAGGTTTTTGACATGATTTACCATTTTAAGCCCAATACGCTGGAAGCAGTCAAAGAACTGTTAAAAGCAGCATATAAAATTGCTATTGATGGCTGAAGGCTGGTGCAATATGTCTATAATACGGGAGAGCCAGATTAATCTGGCTCTCTTAGGCATATATTCCTGATGTTCTTTTGGCGGAATTACCATAATACAATAAATAAAATTATAAATCTAATCTTTTTTAAATTGTCTTTTTAACAGGATATCCGTTTCCCTGCAGGTCAGTTGTTTTATTTACAGGTCTTTCCTGTTCTTCTTTATTATCCTTATAGGGGCGGGGCCTGCTGCTTTCCCATACACCCTCTGGAATTGTCTGTACAGGTTTCTTTTTATCTGTTATTTTCATGAAAATCCTCCATTCCTGCTAAAAACAGCAAAATTATTATTTGCCTGTTATTATGTATACTTTTTTCCAAAGTATGTATATATTTATAAATCTATGTATAAATGTTTCTATATACAAATACCCTGCTTGCTGTAAAAACTTACAGGATGGCATGTTGCATTTTGGTTCTGCTTTCATATACTGGTATATCAGCCAGGGGTTTGGAAAAATCCGTTTTGTAATATGGTTTTCCTGTCTTTACAGGCATACCCTGGTAAATTTTTGTGAGAGGATGGTAGCATATAATGATATATCTGGATAATGCTGCAACTACACCAGTACATCCAAAAGTCCTTAAAGTAATGCTGCCATATCTGGAAAAGCAGTATGGCAATCCATCAGGCATTTATGAATTTGCGGAGAAAAGCAAAGATGTTATTGATGGTGTGAGGGAAATAATAGCAGCAAGCATTAATGCAAAACCAGAAGAAATATATTTTACAAGTGGCGGGACTGAATCTGATAACTGGGCGCTTGTTGGCATGGCAGAGGCTTTAAAAGATAAAGGCAGGCATATTATTACAACATCAATTGAACACCATGCAGTTATAAATACTTGTGAGTATCTTAAGCAGCGTGGATTTGACATAACTTATCTTGATGTGGACAGCAATGGTATTATTAATACAAGGCAGTTAATAAAGGCTATAAGGAAAGATACTATTTTAATAAGCATAATGGCTGCAAATAATGAAACTGGCAGCATACAGCCAGTGCAGGCAATTGGAAGGATTGCCAAAAGGAATAATATCTGTTTCCATACAGATGCAGTCCAGGCGTACCTCCATATGGATATAGATGTAAATAAGATGGACATTGGAATGATGAGTGCAAGCGCCCATAAGTTCAGGGGCGCAAAGGGATGCGGGTTCTTGTATATAAGGGATGGGGTAAAGCCGGCAATATTTATGCATGGTGGCAAACAGGAGTCTGGCATAAGGGCAGGGACAGAAAATGTGCCTGGAATAGCAGGTATGGGTGAAGCTGTAAGGATTGCAATGCAGGATATGCACAAAGATATTGTGTATGTCAGGAATATGAGGGATTATCTGCTGTACAGGATTGAGCATGAAATACCTGGTGTAGTCCTTAATGGTTCAAGGCATATGCGCCTTCCAGGAAACCTTAATGTAAGTTTCCTGGGAATTGAGGGGCAGAGCCTGCTTATAATGCTTGATATGGATGGGATATGTACATCAAGCGGTTCTGCCTGTACAGCAGGGCTTGGTGGCGGTTCGCATGTACTTAAAGCCCTTGGTGCCAGTGGTGACAGGCTAAAAGGTGCTTTAAGAATGACACTTGGCACACAGAATACAATGGAAGAGATGGATTATGTAGTATGGCGTTTAAAAGAAAATGTTGCCGCCTTGCGTGATAAGGATTAGTATATTGGCAACATTTCCGGCCTGCGGCCTGTAAATTCTGTATAGTATTTAAAGCCGCAGGTTTTTAATATTTCTGGCACATCATCAAAGCCAAGTCCAAGATGCTTTGCTTCATGGGCATCTGAACCTATTGTTATTATTTCACCACCAAGCTCCTTATAAAGCTTTAAAATTTTTTCATGTGGGTGCGGGTGGTGAAGCCCGTATTTAAAGCCGCTTGTATTTAATTCAATACCCTTTCCGTTATTAATAAGCTCTTTAAGTATTGCCTCAATTATATCAAGGAAATTATTGGTTATGGAAGTGTAATAATCTTCATCAAATAAATTGCTGCTTCTAAGCTTTTTCATATATGGAGTATATCTTGTAATATAATCAATATGCCCGTAAACATCAAAATCCACACCGCTTTTTGCATTTTCAAGTGTAGCATCATAAAACTTCTGTATTGCAGTTTTTTCATTTGTCCCCTCCCAGAAAATATCATAATAAGGGTCAGTGTTATCTACAAGGTGTGTAGAGCCTATTACAAAGTCAAATTTATACGAATTTAGAAGCCCTGCACACTGTTCTTTGGCATCTTCCTTAAGCCCTAATTCAATTCCAGTCCTTATTTTTATCTGTGGGTAAAGTGGCATAAGCCTCTGTATTTCACTAAAATAGGCATCCATATCCAGTAAAAACGGCGGTTTATCAAGAGGTATACTGCTGTCATCACTAATTAAAGGGAAATTAAAGTCCATATGGTCTGTAAAACATATAGAAGGATAACCATTATTTATTGCTGCCATTAACATTTGTTCCATTGGCTCTTTACTGTCTGTTGAAAATGCTGTGTGTACATGGCTGTCTGATGTTATTATCCCTTTCATTCCTGTACCTCCTTAATGCCACTTATATCTGTATCAATAGTCATTGAATAGTTAGTATAGTAAACAACAAATCCAGGCTTGCTGCCATTTGGTTTTTTAACATGTTTTTTCTGTATATAGTCAATCTCTGCCTTGCCCTGTTCCTTTGCCTTGGAATAGTATGCGGCAAGCCTTGCTGCTTCCTCAAATGAGCGGTCTGGCAGTTCTTTTCCCTCTGTTTTAACTATAACATGGGAACCTGCGCTTGCTTTCGCATGGAACCACCAGTCATTGCCTGTAGCAACTTTAAATGTAAGTTCATCATTCTGGTAGTTGTTTTTGCCAACATATATATCAAACCCGTCAGATGAAATATAGTGAAGTGGCTTGCTTTTAGCTTGCTTTTTACTGCCTTTGCCCTGCCCGGATGCCTGGCGTTTCATATACCCATATTCAGAAAGTTCACGCCTTATTATTGCAAGGTCTTCTTCATTCCCCGCAATATCAAGAGCATTGCTAATTGATTCAAGATGTGAAATTTCCTGTTTTGTTTCCTCAATTTGTATATTTAGTGCTTCAAATGTACGTTTTAATTTAGCATATTTTTCAAAAAAACGTTTGGCATTATCAACAGCACCCATAGTTTCATCAAGTGGTATTGTAATTTCTTCATTAGTATAATAGTTTTCACAAGTAAAACTTTTTTCACCGCCTTTTAATTCATACCCATATGTTGTAAGAAGTTCGCCATATACCTTGTATTTATCCCTTTTTGTAGTGTCTTTAAGCTGTTTTGACTGTAAATCATATTTTTTGCGCACACGTTCAAGTGCAGTATTGGTGATTTTACGCAAGTCATAGGATTTCTGCCTTATACGTGAAATAATTTCCTTAGCTGAATAATATGAGCAAAGCATCTGGCTGGTACTTTCACATGCCTTTACCTGGTAACTGCTATCATCAGAGTACATAGTTAATGGGATACATGAAAATTCTACAGGTTCATTATCCTTATATATAATACATGGTTTAAAACACGCCTCTTTAACCTGTTCCATTATTCCCATGAAATTGCGGTAAAGGTGCAGCTTTTCCATTTCTGTCAGTTCTGCTGTGCTGTTTTTTCCTGAAAGTGAGGAAATATATATAAGCTCTTCAGACATAACAGGACTGAAACCTGTAAGTGAAGTATACAGTGCTTTTGCGATACTGGCGGGTTTTGCAAGAACTATATCTGTAAATTCTTTTTCTGTAATAGTAAAAGGGTCAAACTTATTCTGTGTATCTGGTATAAAGTAATCTCTTCCAGGAAGGACTTCCCTTACTGAACTTACAAGTAGTGAGATATGCTTGATGCTGTCAATTATTTTATTATTGTCATCACAGAAAATTATATTGCTGTGCTTGCCCATAAGTTCTATTATAAGGAATTTCCTGCATAAATCACCCATTTCATCCAGGTGTTCAAGTTCCAGCTTTATTACACGTTCAAGCCCTTCCTGGCTTATATTTGTAATCCGGCAGTTATTAAGGTGTTTTCTCAATACCATGCAGAATGTTGGTGCAGACATAGGTGACTGTTTATTTTCATCATTAATATATAAAAGTGGCAGGCTTGGATTAACTGATGCCGTAAGCCGTTTCTGGAAACGCAGGGTGTTTCCAGTGCCATCACTTATGCTTTGTTTTATAGTAAGCAGAAGCTCATCCTTCTCAGGCTGTGCTATCTTGGTAATACGTCCGTTTGTTAATATATTTTTAAGCTCATATGCAAGAGCTGCTATAGTAATTCCATCTAATGCCATAATTAACCTCTTTTCTATAAGGGCAGAAAATAATGCCCCTGATATATTGTGAATATATAATCCAAATTCTAAACATTAACAATTATATTACTTGAAGCATAATAAAGCAACTTAAAAAGCCCGGGATATCACGTCCGTTTCATAAAATTGTTACTATTCACAGCCACTCCACAGGACAATCCACAGACCGCTGCAAAAACAGCAGCTAACAGCCACAAAAACAGTGTCTGTTGTCTGAGGCTTTG